>JANNEE010000108.1:0-3144 GCA_031388325.1 Deinococcales bacterium | reverse complement strand
ACCAAACTGGTCAGTTGAGAAATCAGGGCGGGAATGAGTGCGCCAATTAAACCGACTGTGCCGCCAAGCACCACAAATAAAATTAAAGCTGCTGCAACGGCTCGAGGAATGCGACGGTGGGTTAGCCACAGCACCGTGGGGTTTAAGCCCGCCGCGATAATCAGGGCTAAAGTGATTAAAAGGAGAATCTGCCCTAGGGTTTGAATTGCTCCCCAGAGCAGTAAAACACCAAGGACTATCAGGGCGGCTGGCAGTAAATTGACCACTCGAGTTGGACGGATTTCCATGGGTTATATTGTAGCCTTTATTTGTACTGACTTAGGAATTTCTCAACTGCCACTCAGTATTCAGTGCCAGTCAAAGGATTGGCTAAGACCCTTGAGCCATGTAAACCCACGCCTTAGGGAATAAATTGGGTTTTATTTTTGCTACCAGTGGCGTTCAAGATGGTTTTGGCTGCGCTGACTTCCGAAGCAGCACTGGTGATAAAGACTGGCATGGTTACTTTTTTAGCCGACTCGGCGGCGAGTAAAATCAAGCCAAAAACTTTTTCATGGGATGAGTCTAGCAAAGGTTAGTATAGACTGCATGACCGAACTGAGTATTCTCGAGGCACAAAAACAATTACAAAATAGTGAACAAACCGCCGTTGGCTTGACCGAGTTTTACTTGGCGCGAATCAAAACCTTTGACCCGAGTTTAAGAAGTGTTCTCGAGCTAAACCCTGATGCCTTAGAAATCGCAGCCAAACTTGACCGCCAGACAACCCACCGTGGGCAACTGCACGGTATTCCAGTCTTAATTAAGGACAACATTTCAACAAATGACCAAATGCAAACCACGGCTGGATCAAAAGCTCTATTAGGACACATTGCCAACCAAGATGCTGAAATTGTACGGCGCTTACGAGCCGCAGGAGCAATTATTCTTGGCAAAACCAACATGACCGAATGGGCAAATTTTATGACCACCAACATGCCCAGTGGCTACTCGAGTCGCGGTGGTCAAACCGTCAATCCTTACGATAAAAACTTAACGCCCGGTGGAAGCTCGAGCGGTACAGGTGTAGCCATTGCTGCCAATTTTGCGGTGGTTGGCATTGGCACAGAAACCAGTGGCAGTATTCTGAATCCAAGTAACCAAAACAGTTTAGTTGGCATTAAACCCACAGTTGGTTTGGTCTCGAGACGCGGTATTATTCCAATTTCGAGTACCCAAGACACGGCTGGACCGATGACCCGCACGGTGCAAGACGCGGCGATTTTATTGGCAGTCATGCTTGGGCAAGATACCAAGGATAGCATCACCAAAACCCAACCGAAGAATTTTAGGATTCCTACGCCTGAGCGCTTAGATTTGCGTGGTGTGCGCCTTGGTATCCCTCGAGAAGTCTTTTGGAATTTCCCAAGCACCTTTGAACAAACCGTCTTAGAAGGTTCACTCGAGGTACTGCGGCAACTTGGGGCGACGGTGGTTGACACCAACTTACCCGAATCCAAAGCCGCTTCTAACTTGGGCTATTCAGTGCTGATTCACGAATTTAAGCGAGACTTAAATAAGTATTTGCGCCAGACACCAATAAAAAATCTAGCCAAGTTAATTGCCTTTAACGACGCAGACCCCGAAAACATGTTGCGCTATGGGCAAATCTTATTGCTGGCTGCCCAAAGTTCATTGGGTGCTAAAAGCCTCGAGTACCTCCGCGCTCGAGCCGAAGACCTGCGCCTTGCCAAAGCTGGCTTAGATGCCGCCCTCGAGTCCGTAGATGCGCTTGTTTTCCCAACCTACTGGGGTTCAAGCGTGGGTGCAAAAGCTGGGTATCCAACGATTATTGTTCCTGCTGGATACACCGAAACGGGTTTACCTGTTGGATTGTCCTTTCTTGGTAAGGCTTGGTCTGAAACAACACTGCTAGGGATTGCCTATGCTTTTGAACAAGCGACCCTAGTTCGAGTGTCACCGAAGTTGTCCTAGACGATAAAATACTGCGATTATTGCCACAAAGAAGAAGATCTTCAAAACGCGAGAAAATTCTTTGCAGTACACAAATATCCCCCTTTTAACCGCAAATGTTTCCAAGGCTCGAGACTTATACGCCTCGAGCCTGTTAAAGTAACCCTCACGAGGGAGTAGCTTCCTGTCTGGGGAAAAAAGACAGGTGTGTGCATCGTCAATTCGAGCGCTTGGAGCGCTTCGGTGCGTACAGCAAAAGCCAGACTCGAGGCATTTCGCTTCGGGTTCTTTATTTTTTTGGGGTGTTCAAAATGGAATTTTTAACGGCGTTATTCTTGGGTAAAGCAGTTTGGATTTGGTTGGTTTTTATTGCGATTGTTTTGGTCTTGTTGGTGCTTGATTTAGGTGTGCTGCATAAGAAAAACGAGGAAATAGGGGTGGCTCAGTCGCTCTGGATGAGTGCCTTTTACATTGGTATTGCGCTTGTCTATGGAGCTTGGATTTGGCTTGAACTCGGGCAGACAAGTGCAATCCAGTATTACACAGGTTTTTTTATCGAAAAGACCTTGGCGCTCGATAACATCTTTGTGATTTCGCTTATTTTTACTTACTTTGCCATTCCGCGTAAATACCAGCATCGGGTCTTGTTCTGGGGCATTATTGGTGTGATTGTGTTGCGTGGCATCATGATTGCGCTTGGCGCAACGCTTATTCAGCAATTTGATTGGATTATGTATGTCTTCGCAGCGTTTTTGTTACTGACTGGCGTGAAAATGCTCTTGGATGCGATAGCCGACAAAGAACACGAAACTGACCTGAGTAAGAATCCTGTCCTAAAATTTCTTCGCAGCCGCATGAAAGTCACCGATGAACTGCATGGCGAAAAGTTCTTTGTGCAGAAACCAGACCCTAAAACCGGTAAGTTGGCGCAGTTCGCCACTCCCTTATTTCTTGCCTTAATTCTGGTTGAAGTCGCCGATTTGGTCTTTGCTGTAGACAGCGTACCCGCTATTTTTGCCATCACCACCGACCCATTTATTGTCTACACCAGTAACATCTTTGCGATTCTTGGACTTCGCGCTTTGTACTTTGCCTTAGCTGCCATGATTCACCGCTTTAAGAACCTTAAGTATTCACTCAGTATTGTGCTGATTTTTATTGGCGGCAAAGTCTTCTTTAATCAAATTTTCG
>JANNEE010000032.1:0-3438 GCA_031388325.1 Deinococcales bacterium | reverse complement strand
GCTCAAAGCTTGAACGTAAGCGTTCAAACAACGCAGAGCCGTCGTGTTCATTATTTCGGACTTTACGAAGTTCGAGTGTTAAGGCAGTCACATCTCCTTGCACTGTTTTCCAAAAAGCAATTAAATCTGTGTTCAAATCGTTAATCCAAACAGGAATGCTTGGGAATTTTTGACGAACCGCTAAGAAAACACTCCCACCACCAACAAAAGGTTCACGAAACTCGAGAAAATCTTTGGGAAAACGCTCGAGAATAGCATCCACCACCCGTGATTTACCGCCTGGGTAACGCAATGGTGTTTTGAACTTAACCATTGCTCTTCACCACAATCTCGAGACGTGTGTTGGTTTGGGATTCTAGGTTCAAATTTCGTAGAGTGATTTCTTCCGTATTCACAAATAGATTATTGACAATGAATTGTTCTACTAATTCCGTAACACACGGCATTTTTAACTGCCCTACTATATTATTGCCACTCAGTTGCAAACGAGTTATAAAATCAACCCTAGCACCATCGCATTCCAAACGGTCAAGGTTAGAAAATAGAATCAACTTAAAAAGCCCGTCTTTAATGTCGGATAGCTGAGGCAGTCTTCCCTTAGTGGTGTTTTTAGATTCGACAATCACCCAACGGTTTTGTTCAAAAATTAAACCATCTGGCGAAAGTGAATAAACACCGCCTAAATAATTTTCGATTTCAAGCATATATTTTTCGGATGAATCAGCTATTTCTAAGGCATGATTGACCCTTGTTTCACGGATGGCGGCATTTCTTGAAGCAGCTAAAGAAACCCGTTTATAACTTTCTAAGCCCTCGAGTAGCGTATCTATTTTTTTCGAATGTCCATGAATCCGAACCTTTGTTAGTAGCGCAATTTCTTGGTATTTTTGAATGGCTTGTTGCAGTATGGGAATAAATTTTTCCTCGAGAATGGTTCTGTTCCAATGCAAAGCACTTTGTTTGTAATGTGTAATTTCAGTAATTTGTTGGCGCACAACATCAGTCTCAAACAGTTGATTGGTAATTTTTTGCTTCACGCCTTGGCGTTTTGTGGCACTCGAGTAATAGGCTAAAACAACATAGATATTGAGTAAACTCATCCAAGAAAATGTTTTGAAAGCAATAAAGTCACGGTCTCCATCTGCTCCTTCATCTTTAAGAATCGGAATAATAGTAATGATTTTTTGACCATTGTAGGTGTTGTAGAGTCGTTCAAATGGATAACTGCGAGTTGGTTTGGGTGAAACCCATTTTGAAAAGGAAAGCACCCCAAAAGGTGCTTGAATAAGTCCAGACGAATGAGCCGTATTGATATCAAAATCTGCTAGAGAATACACATCAAGCAAAGAGGTTAGTTGGGCTTGATAGGTCACATCTTTGATAAATCCTCGAAAACGCGGCATTGGATTACAAGTCTACCAAGTTCTGGATTCAAGATGGCGCAATGGTCGCACCCGTATCCAAGCGCGAATCGCAAGGGTAAAAACTGCCAGTATTGGAATTAGTGCCAGCATAATAATCAGGCTACTGGAAGGTCCGACTGGTCGTGCGCCAACTTCGAGCGGCAGTGAGGCTTGGATGCCATTAATGTCAATTTTCATCTGCCATCTGCCTTCGGTTGGGAAGGCTTGGTTATCAAACCCCCAAACACTGCGGTCTCGAGTGTAACGCGGTAATTTTGTGGCAAACCATTGTTCACCGTTGGGTCGGATAAACTGAACCGTGCCTTCTTTGTTGCTAATTCCGCCTTCTGGGTTAAAGGTCAGGTCAAGGGAACGTTCGGCTTGAAGTGGGTATTCGTTGAATCCAATAATCACTTTGGTACTGCCAACCATCAGCATTTCGGTGTGTTTGAGTGGGTTAGCCAGCGCAGTCTCGAGGGCAAAAAATGTGAGAACCAGAAAGAACCAGTGCCTCATGCGTTCACCTGCTCGAGTGAATTGATGTCGGCATTACTACGGCGTGCCACCACGCCCAGTTGCCAGCCAAGCCAAGCGCTGAGTGCGCCCACCAGCGTAAATGGAATCAGCAGCAGTGCAGTTTCGCCTTGTATTGGAATCAGGCTCGAGTCGAGGTAGAGCAAAGGCGCGGCAATTGTACCAGAAAGCAGTACACCCGCTAAGACTGATAACTTTCGAGCTTTCCAGAACATCAGTAAGCCCATGACCACCAAGCCAGCGATTGGACTTAAGACTGGAATCAGCATTGGTAATTCTGGTTGGTTACTGGCAAAGTCACGTAAAGATAAACCCAGCGAATCGGCGTAAGCCAAGGTAATACTTGGAAAAATCAGTTCGCACAACCACCGAAACGCCACAAGTACCACCGTCATCAGCAGTGCCGCATAAGGCTGACGGGTACTCGAGACCACAAACAGCATTCCGAGCGGAATCAGCAGGGCTTGTAAACCAAGTAGTGGTAAATCTAAGCCAAAATCGGCAAAAATGGCAATCATAAACGGTAAAGAAAAGGCTAGCGCTAAGGCAGTGGCGATGCTGATGCCGATGGTTTGGGTTTTGTTTCCACGCACAAAAATCAGGGCGCAACCAACCATGCTCAGCACATCCGATAAAATAAGCCCAAGGTGCGGCGGCGAGCTAATGGTTACATCAAAGCCAAAAATAAGATGCCAATACTGGTCAAATAATCCAAACAACAAGAAACCAAACGCCCCAAAACCAGAAACGATAAAACCGATGGGTGCATAGAAAAAACCAAAAACGGGTATCCAACCTGCACGTCGTTGTTCTTTGGCAAAAGTACAGAGCAGTACCACGGTTAGGGCTGCTGCGCCAGTCAGGGCTGCACCAGTGTAGACAAAGATATGCGGTAGTGTCCAAAAAGTATCTGGTCCGACATCGGTGTGCCATTGGACATCCCAACTTAAACCAAAAAGCGTGGTGAAAACGCCAAGCAGGACTGCCCAAGCGCCAATTTGTTCAAAGCGTTGCCACTCGAGTTTAGAAAAATTATTTTGCACCATTGTGTTTGTCATATTGCCCCTTTGTTAGTCGAGATTATGTCTGTTTTGTTGCTTGTACGTCATCCGACTTTAGATGGAGTTGTACTCAATAATCCAGTGGCAATCCAGTAAAGGCGCTGAGTGGTGATGAGCTTAGACATTTTTCTCCTTAAAACAAGACTAAATTTCTACACTGTAGAGTTGTCAATATACTCTACAGTGTAGAATAATTGCAAGAGGTCAATCATGGCAAAAGCAAAACCACGTATTCCGCTCAGTCCCGAACTGATTTACCAAATGGCTTTGGAGCAAATTAACCAAGCTGGACTCGAGAAATTCTCAATGCGTTCCCTAGCCACTCGGCTTGGGGTAGACCCAATGGCGGTTTATCATCATATCCCTAGTAAAGCTGCCCTGATGGAAGGTATTTATGACACGATTTTTGGCGAGTTGTTAGCCGAAGACCAGCCCATGCC
>JANNEE010000794.1:0-1700 GCA_031388325.1 Deinococcales bacterium | reverse complement strand
GGTTATGCCAATGCACTGAATGCCAAAGGCAGCCCAATCCGTGGACGCTTAATCAAAGACGATGTGATTGATATTACCTTGCAAGTCTTATCGAACGGCGCAGTCAAAGGCGACAACGTTTCTTACGATGGACCAAACGCTGGCGGCACAAAGCACAAGCCCCTGCTCGAGAGCTTCCCGTTCTTAGCCGAAGCAAATTAGTTAGTTTCTCGAGGTAAATATGTATAAACCAAATGGGCTACAACTTTTTTTGATCATCACGGTTGTTATTGCCTTGATTGGAACGATTGTCTTTACCTCGAGAAGCACCTTACCTACTGCCCTGCGCTACCCATTTATGCCTTCGCTTGAGTCTCGAGCCAAGACCCGTACTGGGGCATACCAGCAAGAAACGGCGTTTTACTTGTCCCGAATTCAGCGCAATCCCACCGATGGTTTAGATCGGGCGGCATTGGCGGGGTTGTATTTGAAACGCGCTCGGGTAAGCGGTGATGCCAATGCGTACTTTTTAGCTGAACAATCCGCCCAGCGCAGTTTAGCGGCTTTGCCTGTCTTAAATTCGGCTGCCTTATTGGTGCTTGCCGAGGTTGCACTCGCAAAACACGATTTTTCTAAAACCCAAGTCTACCTTAAGCAATTAAAAACCTTCACACCACGCAGTGCGGCGGTTTTGTCCTTAGAGACCACTTTGGCATTGGCGCTCGGGGATATACCGCGAGCAAAAAAGAGCATTGAACCTCTAGCCCAAGGTCTGCCGACCACAGGGCATTTGTTGTTGTTGGGGCTGCTGCATGAAGCATTAGGTTTAGATGCCAAAGCCGATTATCTGGCAGCCTTACAACTCGAGGAAGCCGATGATTTGGTCGGCTCGGCTCGAGTCAGAACGTTTTTGGCGCGTTGGTATTTGCAACATGGTCAGGTGCAATTAGCGCAGGATTTGTTACTCGAGGCGAGTAAAATTATGCCAAATGATGCACAAATTCTGCTGTTGTTGGGTGAAACGTTTATACAGCTTGGCAAACTGAAGGCGGCAGAAAAGGTTTTTACTGATTTGCAAGAAAATAGCCAAGCAAATTTAACGGTTTACAATCACGCTGCCCTGCGCGGTCTGGCTCGAGTGGCACGTTTACGAGGACAGGACAACCCAGTGTTGTGGCAACAAGCCAAGGATTCTTTGCGTTTAGAACTACAAAACGGGGCTTTTGGTCATGCTCGAGAATTGGCAGTCTTGCTGCTTGAAGATGGCTTAAAGTCAGATTCCCCAGAAGCCTTGGCATTGGCTAAGTCCGACAGTTTGATGCGTTCCGATGCCCAAACCCTGCATATTCTGGCTTGGGCGCAGTTTGAATCTGGCTTAACACAAGCGGCTCGAGCCACCATGCAGCGAGCCTTGCGTTTTGGGGTTCAAGACGCGGTGATGAGCTACCGAATGGGGCAAATAGAAATGGCGTTAGGTCATACAAAAACTGCCCAAAAATGGTTTGACCAAGCCAAAAAAATCAATCCTAAATTGGATTCTTTGCTGTTGGTTCTTGGTCTCGAGAAAAAAGGAGAATGATCATGTGGGCTAAAAAATCGATACTTTGTCTACTGTTTTTGGTTTCAAGTCACGCCTTGGCACATTGGTCTGACCTGAGTGCTGCCGAGGTTTTTCTCGAGCCAAACCAAGCCACCATGACCCTGACTTTTCCAACTCGTTT
>JANNEE010000748.1:0-1791 GCA_031388325.1 Deinococcales bacterium | reverse complement strand
GGGAAACGCACCAGAAAATCTGGTGGTTTCAGGGAATCTTAGTTTTGCCAACAATAAGAATTTGCGTTGTTTACCAAATAACCTCACCTGTAGCAGCCTTGATGTCTCGGGTAGTGGCTTGCTCGAGTTACCAAGGGGTTTGGTCTGTAATCAACTTCATGCACAAAATTTAAGTATTACCAGTTTGCCCGCCGATATTGCGGTGCGCTTTAGGATGGATTTATCGGGTTGTGAAAGACTCTCGAGCCTGCCAGAAAACCTGCGGGTTGGTTCGCTGCTGCTGCGTGAGTGTATTGGTTTACAAGCCTTACCGAATGGCATTGACACCAGTTTTTTAGATTTAACGGGTTGTGTGCAACTCGAGGCATTCCCAGAGTATGGCAGTATTGGCATTGGGCATCTGGTGCTGCGAGGTTGTATTCGGCTTAAAACTTTACCAAATTGGCTTGGGCAACTGGCACAACTTGACTTGGCGGGTTGCGAACAAATTGATTCGCTGCCTAAAGGCTTACAGATTAGCTCTTGGCTTGATGTGGCGGATACAGCGATTACCAAGCTCGAGAATCCCAAGACCAAATTGCGTTGGCGTGGTGTAAGCATCGAAGCTCGGATTGCTTTTGAACCAGAAAGTATCACGGCGGAAGAAATCATCGAGACCGAAAACCTCGAGTTGCGCCGAGTTAAACTTGAACGCATGGGCTATGAAACATTTCTAAAAAACGTCAAAGCCCAAGTGCTAGATACTGACCAAGACGCGGGTGGTACGCGCAAATTACTACGTGTACCTTTCAAAAACGATGAGGATTTTGTAGCGGTATGGGTGATTTGCCCAAGTACAGGGCGTAATTATGTGCTGCGTGTCCCGCCAAAAACCAAAACTTGTCATCAGGCGGCAGCATGGCTGGCTGGCTTTGATAATCCAAACGATTATGCGCCTCGGCTCGAGGCATAAGCTCTAAATGAACTCGGGTTTGTATTTCTGGAAACGTTTGCAGACCCTAAAAAAGCCGTACACTTGCCTTCATGCAAAAAATTCTATTGATGATTGGCACGGGCTTAGCCCTCGCAACCGCCTCGATAACTGCTTTGGGGCAAACCATCTCGCGTCCAGATGCTCCGCCACTCGCGGCAAGGGGAACACACCAAGTTGGGGTTAAAACCCTAAACTTGACCGATGCAACCCGAAAACGCCCATTAACACTAGAGGTTTGGTATCCCGCTAAGCTCAGAGCTACCCAAGCAGAACGCACGATTTACAAAGCCACGATTGGCACAACCAAATTTGACCTGCCCGGACGGGCGGCTCGAGATGCCACACTCGAAACTGGCAAATTCCCAATGGTGATTTTATCGCACGGACAAGCTGGCTCGAGATTTATGATGTCCTACCTGACCGAACATTTGGCATCCAGAGGTTATGTTGTGGCAGCGATTGACCACACTGGAAGCACCTACGACGACATCACCCAAGCGGCTTATATCTCGAGTTTGGTGGATAGACCATTGGATATTCTCTTTAGCATTGGCGAAATTGCCAAGAGCATGAGCAATGCCGACGGCAACAATGTTGGATTGATGGGCTACAGCTACGGCGGTTATTCGGTTCTGAACGCCGCAGGCATCGGCTTGGACAAAGCCAATTTGGAGGCGTACTGCAAAGCCTCCAACAACGAAGGTCCTTGTTTTGCCCTGCCATTTTTTGATGGGATTACCCAAGTGCGCGGCTCGAGTGTGGTCAAAGCCGACCCACGCATCAAAGCTGTGTTTGCAATGGCACCATATGGGATTCCT
>JANNEE010000678.1:0-1564 GCA_031388325.1 Deinococcales bacterium | reverse complement strand
TCTCAACCGCATTCGTTTTATAAACTCCAAGCCGAGGTCTACTCAACAATAGAATTTCCGCTGTCCGGCAAGATGGTCACGGCTTTTGTTAATTCGGCGATGCTGACGCGCTTAGGGGCTTCTTGGGAAGATGTCGAAAGTCTGGTCAATTACATCCGCAACGCCGAAGGGACGGTCGTGGCTTGTTTATTTAAGGACTACGGCGATTCGGTCAAAGTCAGTCTGCGTTCTAAAAGCGGGGTCAGCGCCCAGAACATTGCCATTGCCTGCGGTGGCGGCGGGCATGTTCCGGCAGCTGGGGCGACAATTAACCTACCGTTTGCCCAAAGCTACGCCAAGGTACTCGAAGAAGCCAAGCTCGAGTTACAACGGGCTGGTGTCTTTATAGACTAAACCAAAATTCACTTACTACTTGGTAGCCTCATCTTAGGTGATGGTTATAAGTCTACTCTCGCTGCAAGGCTGTACGTCGTGTCCTTGAGATGGTACAAATACGAGTGTCATGGATTTTGCTCCAGTTTCGATTCGCGTTCCCGCTACCATTGCCAACTTAGGACCTGGGTTTGATTGCCTTGGCTTAGCGGTAGGACTTTATTTAAGTGCTAGGGTAGAACCTAACCAGAAACCAGAATTTATTTACGCTGGCGACGGCACAGTAGACCCCGAAAATAACCTGATGCACGCTGGCTGGAACGCCGCCTTTAGAAGCCTTGGTCTCGAGCCACCAGCCGCCAGAATAACTTGCCAAAATCCGATTCCCTTGGCTCGAGGGCTAGGCAGTTCAAGTGCCGCCTTGGTCGGTGGGGCAGCCTTAGCCGATGATGTGCTGGGTGGTCGTCTTGGACGCGAAGGGGTACTCAGGGTCTGTGCTGCCCTCGAGGGACACCCTGATAATGTTGCGCCAGCCGTATTAGGTGGTTTTACTGCCAGTGTGATGAAAGGTGATTTACCTTTGTCGGTCAGTTTGCCTGTTCCAGAGTCTTGGCGAGCCGTGTTTGCGATTCCAGACTTTTTGTTGAAAACTTCTGAAGCCAGAGCCGCCTTGCCAAATCAATACAGCCAAGCCGATACGATTTTTAATGCTTCTCGGACCGCACTATGGGTGGCTGCCTTAAGTGCTGGGCGCTATGAATTGTTGCGT
The DNA here is from genome assembly GCA_031388325.1 of Deinococcales bacterium. Taxonomy (GTDB): domain Bacteria; phylum Deinococcota; class Deinococci; order Deinococcales; family JAAFIG01; genus JAAFIG01. The sequence goes on along the minus strand of JANNEE010000678.1, from coordinate 423 downwards.
GAAGCCTGTCTGGACACCATTCACCAACCGTACCGCGCCCAATTTGTACCAAATCTGCTCGAAACGATAGCCGCTGCCCTAGAAGCTGGCGCGTTAGCCGCTTTTTTATCTGGGGCAGGTCCAAGTGTGGCTGCAATTTGTGAAGTAAACCAAGTTGACAGTGTGAAAGTCCCACTTCTAAAATTTGCTTCACGTATACTAGAGTTGCCCATTGCAAGTGGTTACGAACAGGGGGGAAAGGTGGATCATGGAAGGCAACCTGCGTGACACACCACTCTCGAGTGTTTTAGAACTGATTAACCTAACCAAGCAGTCTGGGCGTTTGCAAGTCGCCGCCGAATTGCCTTTGGCACTGAGCATTGTCCAGGGCGAAGTGATAGCTGGTAATATCCTCGATTGGGGCGGTTTAGAAGCGGTGGAGAG
>JANNEE010000672.1:0-3574 GCA_031388325.1 Deinococcales bacterium | reverse complement strand
CCACGCTACAACCCCGACAGTAACAGCATCCTATTTGGCTACCAAGCTGGAAATGCCACCGTCCGTTACGGCACAGGTATTTTACAAATTGGCTCGAGCGTTAGTGACGCAGTTACGACTCGTTTACCAATGGTGACTTTGGTAGATGGTAACTGTGCTTCTGGTTGTGAGTATTTTGCCAACTATATCCAGCGCCACCAGCGCGGCGTGGTGATTGGTGCAAAAACGGCTGGGGTCGGCAATAGCAATACGGCTCGTTTTGGCTTAATTAACGGTGGCTCGGCGGGTATACCAACCCTTCGTGCTTTCTGGCTCGACGGCACTGGATTACCCGCTTTTGCCAATGCCGACCAAAAACTCCCAGAACTCGAGTGGAATTTATTTAACACTGGACGAGACCAAGCCATGTTACTAGCATTGAACAGCTTAAAACAAAGTCCGAGTCTGCAAACTCGAGAAATACTCATTCCGGCAGCCCTACAACAAGAAATTTGGCAACGCCAATACCCAAATCAAAGACTCGAATAAATAAAAAAAGGGCGACTAAGAAGCTCGCCCTTAAATCACAACAATTACTTCTTGGCAGCCGCAGCTTGGGCTTCACGAACAATGTCGTAATCGCTGTCTTTAGCGGTCACAAGGTATTCTATACGGTAGAGGTCACGCAGTAATTTGCGGCTTTCTGGTTTGGAGCGCATAGCAAGCAGGGCATTGGTGACAAGTGTTACCGTGTCCTTACAACTGCTCTGGAAATTGCGACGCACCGAAACAGTATCGCCCGGGATTGGCTTAGAATAAGCCAAAACACGAATTTTAGCTTGTTGAGCTGGGTCGCTTAGGTACTGTGTCCAAGAACCACTTGTGCCTTTGGTGTTGTTAGAAAAAGTTGCCCCAACATCCACTGTGCCGTTCAAGACACTAAAGACCACGGCATCATGTCCACCGGCAAAAACTTGTTTGGCAAATAATTTGTCGGCATCAAGTTTATTGGCAATTAAAGTGGCTTTAGGAAAAGTGTAACCAGCCGCGCTGTTTGGGTCTACCCATGCAATACTCGAGCCTTGAAGGTCTTGCAAAGTACGAAAACGGCTGTCTGAACGCACAATAAAGGCTGACCAGTAATAAGGACCGCCTTCTCGAGACGATTTTAGTAAGACATTGGCAATGCCTTCTTTGGCTGCGTCCACATAACCAACTGGGTTTAACCAAGCAAAGTCCAGTTGACCAGAGCGCATGGCTTCGATTAAGCCACGGTAATCTTGGGCAACCGTGGCTTTGACTTCGACACCACGAATTGTTTCCTCGAGATAATTGGCAATTGGTTTAGCGCTGGCAAGAACTTTGGTGGCATCTTGGGCGGGGTTAAAGCCCATGCGAATAACTTTACAGTTTTCAGCGCCTTGTGCCACAGTTGGTAAATTAGAAATTGCGAGGGTACTTAGGGCGGCTATTGCGCTTGCAACACCAAAAACGATTTTTTTCATATTTTCCTCCAAAAAAGCTCGGCAACCAACAGACTTGGTTGCTACTAGGAGCAGACTATACAATTTTTACTCGAGCCATGCTGATAAATAAACTCGGGTCTATTTCATAATCCCAAGCATCACCATTACTAAAACTGCAATTCCACCAAGCGTATTGACGACCGCCACGATTCGCATAAAATTGCGTTGTATGGGCGGCACTTTAGGCAGCATCGAAAAATAAAACATTCCAAAGCCTAAGAGTGCCACACCAAGAATCAGCGAAGTCATGTGCAGGGTCCACGCTCGGCTAGTTCATAGAAACCCTTGTTGTCGCCATCCGTTATCAGTTCCTTGGCTTTACCGCCGGTTAAACCAGCCGCTTCATTGGCAGCCCAATTCATAAATTCACGGTTAAAGCCGCTATAACCACGAATAATTTTGCCATCCATCCCAATCAGATATAAGGTTGGTAAAAATTTCGCACCGTACAACCCAGCCACAGCACAATTATCATGCGAGACTGGCATTTTTAAGTACAAGTTCTCGCCTTCGCCAACATACGTTTTGGTTTCCTCGAGCCGACCCTCGGACAGCACCCAAACAGGGACACTTGGCGCAATTTCTGCCCAACGACGCAAGTACCCCACAACCAAGCGACTGGCGTTGATGACTGGATGGGCAAAGACCAACAAGACGGGAGCTTTGGATAGAGCTGCACTTAAATCTAGGGTAACGCCGTTCAAATCGGTGGTGGTGAACTGCGGGGCAACTGTTCCCGCTTCAAGTATTTGCATAATCATTCTCCTTTTAGCAAGCGGTATTGTAACAGGCAAACGCAGGGCAATTTTACTTGGTGTTTACTTACTCGGCGGTGCGCTCTGAGTGGCTTTAACCACCGTTCCGGGGTACTGAGCAGTTTTGTACTGCAAGACATAATAATCGGCGGTTTGCCGGTCACCATTGGCATTTAAGCGAATCCGCCCTGTCACCCCGTCCCACTCGAGGGCGCGAACTGTACTGGCAACTTCGGTTCGAGACGGCAGTTTTTTGTTCTGCTCAAAAAGCTGGGCAATCGCTTCTAAAATCATGTTGCTGGCATCAAAAGCATAGGGCGAGTACGTCTCGGGTAAACTCTGAAAAGCAGTTGTATAACGCTGCACAAAACCCTTGACATCACGTCCGCGTAAACCCAAAACAGGTCCCGCCGTAGAGGTAAAATAGACACCTTTAGCGGCTGCCCCCGCTAAACCAACAAAATTAGAATTGTCCAAACCATCTGGTCCAACAAAAGCGGCTCGAGCTTGACTTAAAACTAGATTCTTGACCAAATCTGCCCCTTGAACCTCTGTGCCACCATAATAAATCACTTCGGGATTATAGAGTTTAATCTGTTGGGTCACAGCCGCCAGTGCCGCCGCAGTGAGTTTTCCTTTGGGATTGCTGATAAACCCCACCACGGCTAAACCAATTGCCTTTGCCCGTTTTTGAAATGCCTGAGCGATTCCTAAACCATACGCATCGCCATCGTTTATCACCAAAACCCGACGGGCTTTTAAGGAACTGCGAATAAACTCGGCAGCCACAGGACCCTGCACATCATCCCGCCCACAAACTCGGTTGACAAAACTTAAACTTTGGTCGGTGACTAAAGGATTGGTATTAGAAGGCGAAACCAGCACTAAATTCACAGCCTTATAAATCGGTAATGCCTCGAGGGTCACACCACTGTTCATATGACCAACCAGACCCAAAACACGGCTATCAATCACAATTTTACGCGCCACCAACGCACCCGTGGCTGGCAGGGCTTGGTCATCCAAAGCCAGTAGCTCGAGTTTAAGTCCGAGTTTTGTAAACCGAGACTGCGCCTCCAAAACCGCCAACTGCGCCCCATTGCGAACCGTAGTACCAGTGTTGGCTTGCCCACCAGAAAGCGGCGCAGCCACGGCTAAACGCACCACTGGCACGGACTGCCCCAAAGCTGAGGTGATCAGCGCCAGCCCCACCAATCCAAAAAACCATTTCATTCTAGGCAGTATAGCAAAGTGTAAGATAAAGCGTGGCTGTCTTTATTGTTAATAAACCCCTAGGCTGGACTTCATTTGATG
>JANNEE010000654.1:0-1843 GCA_031388325.1 Deinococcales bacterium | reverse complement strand
TGGCTGCCGATATAAATTCTTATGCTGCCAGTAGTGACTCAACCCGCAGTATGGTGGTGGATTTAAGCCGCACCAATCCTAAAAATTGGACGCTCCCCAAACCAACAAAGCGCCCACAAACCGAGAGTATCCTGTACGAATTACACGTGCGAGACTTGACAAGTGACACCTCGAGTGGTGTGCCAGAAAACTTGCGTGGCAAGTACCTTGGCTTTGCTCAGACTGGTACAAAAGCACCCAATGGCGCAAGTACAGGCTTAGACTACCTGAGAAACCTTGGTGTGACCGACCTGCATTTATTACCAATTCAGAACTTCAATCCAAAGAACAGTGGAGTCTATAACTGGGGTTATGAAACCAACCTCTTTAATATGCCCGAAGAACAATACAGCACCGACCCAAACGACCCAATTAAAACCATTCTCGAGACCAAAACCATGTTCCACGCGATTCGCAAAGCCGGAATGCGGGTGGTCATGGATGTTGTCTACAACCACACCGTACCCGCCAGAGGCGAAGAGAGTGCTTTTTGGGAAACCGTGCCGTACTATTATTTCCGCACCAACGACCAAGGACAAGTCCTCAACGAATCGGGTGTGGGCAATGCGCTGCACGATGACCGCCCGATGGTTCGTAAGTACATCCGCGAGAGTGTGCTGTTCTGGACAAAAGAATATGGTGTGGACGGCTTCCGCTTTGACTTAATCGGGATGTTCACCAAAGGCACAGTCGAGGATTTCAGCAAAGCCCTGCGTGCTATCCGCCCAGACATTGTGTTGTACGGCGAACCTTGGACAGGTGGCGGACCGACCCGCTTTGGCAAAGGCGCACAACGCGGCACAGAGTTTGCGGTATTTAACGACAATATCCGCAATGCCATGCGTGGCGATTTGGATGGAACAAAAGCGGGCTTTGTGATGGGCGGCTTAACCAGTTTAACTACCATTAAAAAAGGGATTGTTGGCAGCATCAATTACGAAGGGAGCATTTCTGATTTCACCGACAGCCCCCTCGAGACGATTAACTACATATCAGCCCATGACAACCTGACGCTTTGGGATAAACTGGATAAAGCCATGCCCGATGCACCAATTGCCCTGAAAGCTCGAGCCGTGCAACTCGGTGGGGCAATTGTGTTGACCAGCCAAGGTGTGCCGTTTCTCGAGGGTGGCGTGGAAATGGGGCGCACCAAAGGGGGAAACAACAACAGTTACAATGCAGGAGACGGTGCAAACAAATACGACTGGGCGAGGGGCGCACAATTTCCCGATGTACAAAAATACTACCAAGGCTTAATCGCCATTCGTAAAGCCCATCCAGCCTTTAAGCTGACCAGTGCCGAACAGATTCGTAAGAATTTGAAATTCCTACCAGACTCGAGTCTGCCCAATGGGGTGGTGGCGTATACCCTCGATGGTGGAGTCGTAAAAGACAGTTGGAAGCGGATTGTGGTGATTCTGCACGGCACAAAAGGCGAGCAAACCATGCAGTTACCAGCCGGCACATGGAACATTGCCGCCAATGGTTTAAGAGCCAGCAATGGCAGCTTAGGTAAAGTCTCAGGTAGCCTTAAGCTCGAGCCGCTAAGCGCTTATATTCTTTACCAATAAGATTTTAGCTATTGGAGCGTGGCTTCTGGCTACGCTCCATTTTGTGATTGAAGCACCAAAGCAATTTTTGTTTTACAATGACTCGCATGGCTCATCCATTGGCTGGTTTACCCGCTCCAATTGCCCTTCTCGAGAATATCCCGCGTTTGGTCGCGGCGTATTATGACTTTGCGCCAGACCCAAGTAACCCAGCCCAGCGTGTGGCTTTTGGAACTTCTGGGCATCGTGGCTCG
>JANNEE010000605.1:0-6133 GCA_031388325.1 Deinococcales bacterium | reverse complement strand
AAGCAATTTGTTGTTGGCAGCGCAGAAATCGGGTTCTTAAGCACCGCCCAAACCATCGGTGGGGTGCTGGGTAATGCGGCTACAGCTTGGCTCGAGAAGCGTTACTCGGCTGGTCAGCAGATGCTCTTAGGTGGGGCGGGTTTTGCTTTTGGAGCGCTTGGTTTTGCAGCCGCAATGATTTTTTCTTTGGGTTTTATGGTGGCGCTTATGGCGCTTTTTATCATGGGCTTGGGGCTGGGGTTGTTTCAGGTCAATTATGCCAATATCTTCTCGAAGGGTTTTGGGGAGCGTTCTGGGGCAGTGATGTCGGTCATGAGTACCGCCTTTGCAGTCGGAAGTATTGCGGGTCCTTTACTGGCAGTGCAATTGGCGACAGCCTATGCGTGGTTGCCAATGGTTTTTGGGGTGCTAACGCTTGGTTTTTCGATGTTGTTGCGTCCAGCCAAAAATGCCGATGTGCCTACCGATTTGGTGGCTCGAGGTGGTTTAAGCCCCGAAACATGGTTATTTGCTGCCATGATTGCTTTATATGTGGTGGCAGAACAAGGGGCAGGTTTTTGGGGCGTGACCCATTTGGTTTCAATCGGTTGGGATGCCAAAGCTGCCGCCGTGGTTTTCTCGAGTTTTTGGCTGGTCTTGCTGGTTGGGCGCTTACTCGGCGCGGCTTTAGCGGTGCGCTTCTCGAGTGAACTGATTTTGGTACTGGGTTTACTCGGTGCAAGTCTGGCTTTTTTAGCCGCCAATCTTGCACCTTTGGCAGCCCCAGCTTATTTACTGGCAGGTTTATTTTTTGCCCCAGTCTTCCCGATTGGTTTAACTTGGTTAGCCAAACGCAACCCCTCGAGCATGGCAACCACTTTGTACTTGGTGGCGGGTAGTGTCGGGGCGGCAATTGGTACGCCTTTGGTGGGCGGCTTAAAAACCGTCTTTGGTGATGCTGCCATTCCAGCCACCCTGACGGTGGCTTGTGCTTTATCGTTAGTCTTGGCGCTGATGTTGCGTGCCAAGCAAACGGTGTTGCGTGCGTAGCAAACACCCACTCCTTAAAACCGTAGAATCAAAGCATGAAACGTTTTATTGAAACCGCAGAACTCCCAGAACAGGCGCTGCTGCTTGACACTCGAGCCAAAAAAGATTATTTGGCTGGGCATATGCCAAATGCCCGTCATGGCGAATTCCTAGAAAAATTTATCATTCGTAACCCCGAACAACTCGAGTTTTTTAACTTGAGTTTAGAAACATGGATTCAAGGCTTAGGCTTAAGTGGCACAGAACAACTTGTGGTCTATGATGCTGGGCGCGACACCAGAGCGGCACGAGCAGCTTGGGCGCTCGAGTACGCTGGTTTTAGTGTGCAAGTGCTGCGCCAAGGGATTCAAGGCAGGCTCGAGACGACGCTGCCAGACTTTATATCCAGTCAGTTCAAATTAAAACCAAATAAAGCCCTGCTTGCCACTGCCGAAGATATTCTTGAAGGTAAGGCACTGATTATAGATGCTCGGGATTCACTCGAGTTTGCTGGACAAAAAATCCCACCAGGCGCAACCCGAGGCGGACATATTCCCAATGCCATAAACTTAGATTGGCAAGAATTGGTGGGTGAACACGGGATAAAATCCGTTGCCGAAATAGATGCGGTTCTGGGAGGCATCCCCCAGAACCGCGAAATTATTGTCCATTGTCAATCTGGCGCTCGCTCGAGTGTGCTGTTTCAGGCACTGCGTGAACGTGGTTATCAGGTGGCAAATTACCTTGGCAGTATGAACGAATGGTTGAATGACCCAAATTTACCCGTGGAATAATTTACCTGAAATTCAATCCAGTGCAAAAATCACATGGCGTATAAGAATTCCAAAAATAACCTGTCCTGAAAATTCAAACAGCCATTTGCCTAGCGGTTTGTTTGATGCTACTTTTTGTAAGCGCTTACGGTTGTCAAGGTGTACTATTAAAGTTATGGAAAAACAACATGGCTCACCAGACAACCCCTACCAAGCAACGCTCGAGTACATCCAATCATTTTGGACCAAAATCATTCGCAACACCCCCGACGACAAAGGCACACTGATTGGACTGCCTAAGCCTTATTTTGTACCTAGTGAAGACCCAATTTTTATTGAAATGTTCTACTGGGACAGCTATTTTATTGCCCTTGGTTTGGTAGGCACAGAGCATCAGCATCACATCTTAGAGATGTGCGAAAACTTTGTTCATATCTACAAACGTTTTGGCATTATTCCCAACGGCAGTCGCTTTTATTTTTTAAGTCGCAGTCAACCACCATTTTTACTCGAGATGGTCAAACTGGCATGGACATTTAAGCAGCACCACCCTGATGCTATCCCTTGGCTCGAGAACATTTTAGAGGTTGCCGAGGACGAACATCAGAACGTTTGGTTGTCCAGTCAGCACCCACATCACCGTAATGTCTACCAAGGGTTATCGAGGTATTTTGACATCAATTATTTGGATGCCTTGGCAAGTTGTGAAAGCGGTTGGGATCACAGCACACGCTGCTCAGACAAGTGGCTCGAGCATCTGCCCGTGGACTTAAATTCAATTCTTTATGCCCGTGAACAAGACATGGCGATGTTTTTTGAGTTACTTGGAAATACTGAACAATCTAAATTCTGGGCAACACAAGCCGCAACTCGAGCCGAAACGGTCAATAAACTGATGTGGGACGAAAGCCAAGGCTTTTATTTTGATTACAATTATAAACTCCTAGCAATTAACCCGCACCCAAGTCTGGCAGGGTTTTACCCACTTTGGGCTGGACTTGCCACACCAGAACAAGCCGCTCGAGTGGTCAAGGATTGGCTACCACGTTTTGAACGCATTGGCGGCTTGCTGACCACGCTCGAGACGCGAGAAGATCATCAGTGGGCAGCCCCGAATGGTTGGTCGCCTTTGCAATGGCTGGTGGTGGCTGGACTTGAGCGTTATGGTTTTAGACTCGAGGCACAACGAATTATGCGGGCGTGGTGCGACAACAATACCACAGTTTTTGCTCAGACGGGCGCACTTTGGGAAAAATACAATGTTGAAGATATCGGCGCGGAATCTGAAGGTGGGCTGTATGGTGCGCTCAAAGGCTTTGGCTGGACAAATGGGGTTTTCTGGGATTTTGCCAAGCGGCTCGAGTAAAAACAAACATTGCTTACAAAACCATGCTTTGCGCTTTTCTCGAGTACACTAAGAACGTGACTGAAGCCGACACTTGCCGCCAGTATGTTCTGCCTAAGCTCTATGCGGCAGGTTGGGATGATGACCATATTCACCAAGAACACCTTGTCACGGCTGGTCGAATCATGGTGGTTGGACGCAACGCCAAACGCAACGACAGCAAACGCCTTGATTACTTATTGCGCTACAAACGTGATTACCCGTTGGCGGTGGTCGAAGCCAAAAGCATCTATAAATCGGCTCTGGATGGTTTACAACAAGCCATAGCCTACGCCCAACTGATGGATATTCCATTTGCTTATGCCACCAACGGACACGGCATTATTGAACGCGATATGCTGACTGGTATTGAATCCGAAATAGAAACCTTTCCAAGCCCTCGAGAACTCTGGAATCGGGTACGGGATTTTAAGGGCTTAACGCCAGAAATCGAAGATAAATTCTTGACCCCATATTCAAATACAGACCGTTACCCACGGTATTATCAAACCATTGCTATCTCGAGGGCAGTAGAACAAATTCTTAAAAATAAAACCCGTGTGCTTTTAACCCTGGCAACTGGTACAGGCAAAACCGAAATCGCCTTTCAGATTTGCTGGAAACTGTATCAGAGCAGGTGGAATCGGGCAAATCAGCATCGCCGCCCAAGAATGCTGTTTTTAGCCGACCGTGATGTACTGGTTAGCGACCCACAACAAAAAGCCTTTGCGCCGTTTGGTGAAGCGCGGCGCAGACTCGAGCATGGAAAACTCAGCACCGCCCACGATATGTATTTTTCTACTTATCAGAGCCTCGCCGAAGACATCAGCCGCCCGGGCTTGTACAAGCAATACGACCCAGATTTTTTTGACTTGATTATCATAGACGAAGCCCACCGAGGCAGTGCCAAAGAAACCAGTTCTTGGCGTGATATTCTGGAGCATTTTAGCAGTGCGGTACAACTTGGTTTAACCGCCACACCGCTTCGTGATGACACCCGAGATACCTATGCTTATTTTGGCAATCCAGTCTATATTTACAGCCTTGCTCAAGGAATCCAAGATGGTTTTTTAGCCCCCTATCAAGTGCGGCGAATCATCACCAACATAGATGCCACCAATTTCCGACCTCACCCCGGAATGCGAGACTCGAGGGGACGCGAAATCCCCGATGGTGAGTACGGCACAAAAGACTTTGAAACCCTGATTAGTTTAAGGCAGCGCAACGCCGAAGTTGCTAAAAATCTGGTTGATTATTTAAGAAAAACCGACATTATGGCAAAGACTTTGGTGTTTTGTGTAGACCAAGAACACGCTGCCCAAATGCGTTTTGAGATTGCCAAGCTCGTACCCGATATACTGCAAAAATACCCCGATTATGTCTGCCGAGTCACTTCCGATGAAGGCGAAATTGGCAAAGGACACCTGAGTCACTTCCAAGAACTCGAGACCAGCAGCCCCGTAATTCTGACCAGCAGCAAACTGTTGTCTACGGGCATAGATGCGCCAACTGTCCAGAATGTGGTGATTTTTCGAGTGATTGGCACAATGAGCGAATTCAAACAAATTATTGGGCGTGGTACTCGAGTCCGCGAAGATTATGGTAAATTATTTTTTACGATTATTGATTACACTGGCAGCGCCACACAAAAATTTGCCGACCCAGAATTTGATGGTTTGCCAACCGAAATCATCGAAGTGACCAGCCTTGGCATCCTAGAATTGCTCGAGCCGCCAGCCCTAAAAGACCCGCCCGAAGCAAAAGAGGTAGCCGAACCAAACTCAGAACCCCGAAAATACTACTTAAAAACAGGTGTGACTGTAAGCATTCTGCACGAAACCGTACAAGAACTCGATGCAGGTGGAAAATTACTGCGGGTGGTTGAATACACCAAATTTACCGCCGAAACCGTACAGAGCCTATTTCGTACCCCCGAAGCCTTACGCAACAAGTGGAGCGACAGCCGCGAACGCGAAGAAGTCAAACGGGCTTTACTCGAACACGGTATTATGCTCGAGCAGTTAAACAGCGTCATGAGCGGCGAGGATTTTGATTCTTTTGATTTGCTTTGCCACCTTGCTTTTAACGCCCCACTCCTGACCCGCAAAGCCCGAGCCGAACAAGCCAAGAAAAAAACAAGCACCATTTTTAGTCAGTACAGCCAAACCGCCCAGCATATCCTGACTGATTTACTCGAGCAGTACGCCAACAGCAGCATCGAGGATGTCAGCAACTTGGCAGTCTTTAAGCTGTTGCCCAGCACCAAGCACCTCAACACCTTGGACATTGCCAAGCACTTTGGTGGTGCGCCTAAAATGCTCATCACTCTCGAGCGGCTGCAAAAAGTGATTTACGAAGATGGTACTGCCTAAATCTGTAGGATTTCATGGTTATTACTACCAGTAGGTTTTATGTGCCTTAAATTATGCAACCTGCAATTTGGGGTTTGAAGCCAATGAAGCTGCACGCATAACCCCACCAAAGGCAGTTGCTAATTCTGCTCGTTGACGTAGTGAAAACTGTCCAAACAAATCAGTTTTTTCAAGATTCAAGGTTTCATAAACACTTTTGGCATTCTTGTAGTGAATACCTGAATTCACATAAGACAAAAGCTCTTCGTAACTCATTTCGGTTAATGATTTGTTTTGCATAAGCTCACCTTCGGTACTTTAGCAGATTTTCTGTTTCTTTAATAGAAAAACCATGTTTAAGTGTTTCATCCCATAGCCATTTGGATAAATCATTGGCAGTTCTTGATTTTAGAAGCTGTTGCCAAATCTCGTTTTGATGTTCACCCCATGCACTCATCAATTGTCGTACTAAAATAAGCTCATTTGCATAAGCACCTGTCTTTGCAACACCACCTAGCCTAGCCTGTGACATCCGTTCAGCAAATTCTTGTGCTAATCCCTCTTCTATATCCGAGCTTGGATTGTATTGCATTGGGGACTTACGAATTCCATGCCAG
>JANNEE010000587.1:0-2197 GCA_031388325.1 Deinococcales bacterium | reverse complement strand
CGGAATGCCGAACTGTATTTCTTTTAATAATCCACGCCTCGCCGAAGACATCAATGATGGCGCAGATGCTTGGACATTATCCAGAGCGCAAATAGATGGCAAGCACGCGATTAACCGCCTTGTTAAATTCTTACGCAACACCTTTGAAGGTTGTGAGAATAGTTTTGTCTCGAGTTACGCGGCTATTCCCGGTGTGCGTGAAACCAGACGAATCGAAGGCGAATATATGCTGACCTTAGACGACATTCTCGAGTGCCGTACCTTTGAAGATGCGATTTGCCGCAACCATTACCCCGTAGACATTCACACCCCACGCGGACAAAAGCTCTATCACGAACGGTCTGGCGATTTACCGTACTTCAAACCCGATGCCTTCCATGAAATCCCTTACCGCAGCCTGATACCGCTTGGACTCGAGAATGTGCTTGTCCCCGGACGTTGTGCCAGTGCCACCTTTGAAGCCCAAAGCGCCATCCGAGTCCAACAAAACTGCCACAGCATGGGCGAAGCGGCTGGACTGGCGGCTGCGTGGATGGCAGAACAGAACTTGAGTTCTCGAGAAATTAACGCCCTCGAGTTGCGGGCAGCCTTGAAAGCCGATGGAGCGTATTTGTAAAAACTAGGAGGGTTACACATGTCTTTGTCTATTGACCTGAATGCCGATGCTGGTGAATCCTACGGAGCTTGGACGCTTGGACAGGATGCGGCGCTTTTTTCGTTTCTCTCGAGTGTCAATATCGCTTGCGGGTTTCATGCTGGCGACCCAAGCACGATTTTGCAAACCCTCGAGTTGGCAGAGCAGCATGGTTTAGCAATTGGCGCACATCCGGGCTTTCCAGATTTAATTGGTTTTGGCAGACGCGAAATGAACCTTGAAGCACATCAGATTTATGCTGATGTGCTGTATCAGATTGCGGCACTCGAGGGCATGACGCAGGCTCAGGGCTTAAGGCTGCACCATGTCAAAGCCCACGGCGCACTGTACAACCAAGCTGCCCGAAATCTAAGCACCGCCAAAGCCATTGCCAAAGCGGTGCATGATTTTGACCCAAGTTTGCCATTTGTTGGGTTGCCCAATTCAAAACTCGAGGAAGCTGCCACTGAATACGGCTTGCGCTTTATCCCAGAAGCCTTCCCAGAACGCGGCTATGTGGCTTCTGGAGAACTTGCACCACGCAGCATCAACGGCTCGAGTATTCATGACCCAGCACTGGCGGCGGCTCGAGCCGTACAAATGGCACGTGGGCGGATTGAAACACTCGAAGGGCATATCCTCGAGATTGCACCACAAACCTTGTGTATTCATGGCGATAACCCCAATGCTGTCGAGATTGCCAAGGCGGTGCGCCAAGCCCTCGAGCAGGCAGGTCTCGAAGTTCGGGCATACTGATGCGCTTAGGCTTTTATATCCCTTTTGCTGATAAGCCCGATGTGGCTGCCTCATCTCGAGCCTTAAATGCTGTAAAAGCCATGCGTGAACATCTACTCGAGGGTATTACCGATATTATCCCCAGTTATTTGAACCTTTATTTTGAATTTGATACTCGAGTCACCACAAAAAAAGCTGTACAGGATTGGGCATTGTCCTTTATTAACCGTAGGGGTGACGGAGCTTCAAGCGACGGGGGTCTTGCCCAACCTAGCCAGTCCGTAGAAATTCCAGTCCAGTACAATGGTCTTGACCTCGAGTTTATATCCAAAAAAACAGGGCTTACCATCCCAGAAATCATCCAAACCCACTCAAGCCATGTCTACCACGCTTTTGCCGTTGGTTTTACGCCCGGGTTTCCGTTCCTTGGTGTGCTGCCAGATGCCTTGCATTTGCCGCGTCGAGAAAACCCTCGGGCAAGAGTAGAGGCACATTCGGTGGGAATTGCCATGGCGCAGACCGGTGTTTATCCATCCCCCAGTCCGGGCGGTTGGCATCTGCTTGGGACTTCTGGTGTCGCCATGTTTGACCCGCACCGAGAACCGCCTTTCTGGGTACAAGCTGGTGATGCAGTGCGTTTTGTGCCAATACAACAAGTACAAATCCCGCATCTCGAGCCAGTATCATTGTTGCCCCTCGAGCCTAAATATCCTGTTCTAAAACTCGAGCAGGCTGGTTTGCAGACTCTTCTGCTCGATGCTGGGCGAGTACAGGTCGGGCATCTTGGTTTGGCACAGTCGGGGGTGCTTGATGCCAGAAGTGCGGCTC
>JANNEE010000584.1:0-1521 GCA_031388325.1 Deinococcales bacterium | reverse complement strand
GGAGTGGCTTTGCTGCGTTCCTGCGCCATACCTTGTATTCTTGCACAGATTTGGTTTTAGAACATTGTTTTGATCGGGAACTGGGAAATGGCAACTCGAGTCCCACCAAGGGCAAAAATTTCTTCGCTTAAAACTTGGCTCGAGGTCTGGCTACGGAGTTCAGGCAAGAGTTTATCTATGCCGCTTCCCAGATGGCTCTGGCTTTGATGTGCCAGAATTGCGGCTCGTTTCTTTTCAATAACAAGGCTTATGTCTAGGGTCAGAATTGGGTCCGGCAGGGCGTATTCGTCTAGGTCAAAAATGCCAAAACCAGCTTGATTAAACCGCTCGAGCATGGCGCGACTTGGCATGATGTAAAAAAGTTTTTGTGGTGGTTTTCCTAAACTGGCACTCGAGAAAAATGCAGCCCCAACAATTTGGTGTGTGGCAATGTGGTCTGGGTGTCCGTAATAGCCACGCGGGTCAAAAGTCAGAATCATATCGGGTTTGGTTTGGTCTATGACGTTTCGCACTTCTCGAGCTACTACAAAAATGTCTGCATCCACCAAACGATTCGGTAAAGCACTGGGCTGTCTAAAACCACTGTCGTGGTACTCGAGAAAACGCGGCGGTTGCGTCCCTAGAATCTGACAAGCAGTTTGTAACTCGAGTTGACGCAATTCTGAAACGGTTTTTTTACCCAAAATAGCTGGTGGAACTGTACCCGCTTCGCCTCTGGTTAAACACAGCACCTCGATTTGTACGCCTTGGCTGGCAAGCAGTGCAAGGCTTCCGCCACAACAAAAACTCTCATCATCCGGATGGGCAAAAACGGCGAGTAAGGTTCTTGGCTCGAGTATTGTGGACTTCATGAAGGCAGAGTATAACGCGGCGTATAATCTGCAAACGAGCAACTCAAAACTAAGCTCGAGGAGGCTGTATGCGAAAACGATACGCAGTTGGATTAGTGGCATTAAGTGCGGCATTGGCAATCGGTGTGAGCGCTCAGGGTGGCAAAACCCAAGTGTTGTACTGGCAGTATGTGTTTGCCAGCAAAGTCAGTTTAGTGGACGAATTGATTGTAGAATTTAATAAGGCTAATCCCGACATTGAAGTCAAACAAGAAAATTTTCCGTTTGATAGTTACATCGCTAAAGTTAAAAGTGCGGTTGGCGCTGGGCAAGGACCTGACGTGGCAAACCTTTTTTATGGTTGGCTTCCAGACTGGGTAGCTGGTGGCTACTTACAACCACTGCCAAGCAATTCCTTTAATGCCAAAGCTCTCGAGGCGAGTGTTGGACCACTTTTTAAGGCAGGTAAAGTCAATAATCAATACTGGGCAGTCCCCACCGCCGTGCGTACCTTAGCGATTTTTTACAACAAGGACTTATTCAAAGCGGCTGGCATTAATACCATCCCGCGAACTTGGGCAGAACTCGAGGCGGCAGGTAAGAAAATTCAGAAAATCGAAAATGGTAAAACCACGGTTGCTGGTATTGCGATTCAACCCGAAGGACAAGACCATCACCTGTTCCGCGAAGT
>JANNEE010000559.1:0-3865 GCA_031388325.1 Deinococcales bacterium | reverse complement strand
GGACGCAAATGGGCGAAATCCAAGCCCATGTCAATCACTACTTCGGACTCGAGACAAAGATACAACACTTCCTGATCACTCAAAATGTCTTGTGGCAACTCGAGCCGCAGGGTTTCAACTTTCACCCCAGCTAACGGAATCGGAAAACCACCACTGCTTTTACTTACCCGAACCAAATGTGTTCCTTTCATGGCTCGAGTCTAACCTGTGCAAACAAAAAGGCGAACTCATGGCTCGCCTTTGCTTGAGTCAGTATTTTTTAATCCTCAGCTGGGCTGGCTACGCTGACCAAGGCATCACCCTTGCCAGAACGAATCGCATCAAAGACCTTTGAACGCAGTTCTTCTTCTAAGGCTGGACGGGCTTTGATATACTCGACCACTTTTTCTTTACCTTGCCCAATGCGCTCGCCATTGTAACTAAACCAACTTCCAGCTTTCTCGAGAATTTCGAGGCTCGAGGATAGGTTCACGAGGTCGTTGAGTTGGTCTATACCTTTACCAAAATAGATTTGAATTTCGACTTCTTTGAATGGCGGCGCAACTTTATTTTTAACAACTTTGATTTTGACGTTGTTACCAACAGCATCGTTACCAATTTTAATCGGTTGTCCGATGCGGCGAATATCCAAGCGAACACTGGCATAGAATTTTAGGGCTTTGCCACCTGTGGTGGTTTCTGGGTTGCCATACATCACGCCAATTTTTTCACGGGTTTGGTTAATAAAAATCATCGTGGTATTGGATTTATGTAAAATTGCCGTCAGTTTGCGTAGGGCTTGGCTCATTAAACGGGCTTGAAGCCCCGGTAAACTATCGCCCATTTCGCCTTCAATTTCAGCCCTTGGGACTAAGGCAGCCACCGAATCAATCACAATCATGTCCACTGCGCCACTGCGTACCAATAATTCGGCAATCTCGAGGGCTTGTTCACCGGTATCGGGTTGCGAAACCAGCAGTTCGTCGGTGTTGACTCCAAGGGCTTTGGCGTACACTGGGTCTAGGGCGTGTTCGGCATCTATAAAAGCCACCGTCCCACCCATTTTTTGGCATTGTGCGGCAATCGTTAGGGTCAGGGTGGTTTTTCCGCCTGATTCAGGACCATAAATTTCGATAATCCGCCCCTGTGGTACGCCGCCCACGCCAAGCGCAAGGTCTAAACTCATGCTGCCCGTCGGAATCACTTCGACTTGGAGTTTACTCGAGGCATCAAGGCGCATAATTGCGTTTTTACCAAATGCCTTTTCGATTTGGCTCATGGCGCTGTCTAAGGCTTTTTTCTTATGGACAGCCAGTTGTGCGGCGGACATATCGGAGGTGTCTGGGGCGGCTTCTTTTTTTGCAGGTTTGGATGACATGGTTTTTCCTTTTCGGGCGCTTGGCTGCGGTGGTACGCATAGAGGCTTGGGTTTCTTATCTGTGGTCTGAGTTGTGCTTTATCATTTCCCTCCAAAGTGTGCCAAGTGCCGCAAAAGCCGCCCGTTCTTTCATGGTGCGGCGGTCTCCTGCGACAATCAGTTGATGTTCTAAAAGCTCACCATTTGGTGTGGCAATGGCAACAAACAGTGTTCCGGCTGGCATTGAATCACCGTAAGTATTGTCGGCTGCGCCTGTACACGCCAGTCCCCAGTCTGCGCCAAAGTTTGAACGGGCAATTTTAGCCAGTTCAGTGGTGGTGGTTTGACTGATTGCGCCGTGCTGTTTAATAATTTCTAGGTTGACTCCAAGTTTTATTTTTGCCGCACTCGAGTAGACCACCGCCCCACCTTGAAAAACATCGCTTGAACCTTTGGGATTAGAAAGTTCATCGCTAATAATACCGCCAGAGATACTTTCGATAACCGCTAAGGTTTGTTTTTTTTGCCGCAGTTGCTCGAGAATAATTTCTGGGAGGCTCTGGTCATCTGTGCCGTAAATAAAGCCAGTTAGTTTTTCTTGGACGGCGTGTTGGCTAGACTGCGCCAGTTCTTGGGCTGCCTCGAGTGTACTGCCACTGGCAGCCACCCGCACATGCACCCCGTCACGCCGAGCATATGTGCCAATGCTTGGGTTTTGCTGCTTGGCAAGTTCGCCAAGGCGTTCTGCTAAATGGCTTTCGCCAATCCCAACGGTACGAAAGGTCTTAAAGTAAAAACCACTTTGCGGTAACTCGAGACGCGGCAGCACCTGTTCTGTCCACATGCGCTTCATTTCCCGAGGTGGTCCGGGCATCGCCACAATAATTTTCTGGCTGTTGGGAACACGCACAAACCATCCCGGGGCTGTGCCAACCGGATTGGGTATAGCGGCGGCACTTTTAGAAATCCATGCTTGTTTGATGTTTTGTTCTGGGAAACTGCGTCCCCTTGCTTCAAACCAAGCACGAAGTTTAGCCAAGTATTCCTCGTCTATCTCCGCTTCTTCGCCGATGGTGGCTAAAATACCTTCTCGAGTCAGGTCGTCGTCGGTTGGTCCCAGTCCTCCGCCTAAAATAACCAAATCAGAACGGCTTAAAGCTCGAGTAATGGCTTCTTGTAAACGCGCTAAGTTATCGCCGACCGTGGTTTTCCAGTGGATAAAAACGCCACGGTTTTTGAGTTCCGATGCGATGAATGCCGCATTGGAATCGGTGATTTCACCCATCAGTAGTTCTGTTCCAACGCTGATTATTTCTGCTAACAACGTAATCACTCCTTCTTATTTTATACCAGACAAATGGGGCTTTGTCAAAGTCTAGCAGGAACGAAGGGCAAAAGACGAAAGGCGAAAGGCGAAAGCAAAAAAGCAAACCCGTACATCGGATACGGGTATCCGATGTACGCATTTCAAGGGTATATGGTGCTTTTGGTACTTCAATTCTCGAGTACGAGCGAACTCAAGGTGGATTTTTACGAATTCCAAGCGCCTTGCAAACGCCGTAGCAACACAATCTGCCCCAAATGGTAGGCATTGTGGATTGCAAAATCAAGCAGTGCCTCGGCAATGGTTTCTGAGGTGTGAATATATTTTGTCTCGAGTAAAACAGGGTCATCGCAGCATTTTTTTAATTCCTCGAGACCATCAAGAAAGTCTTGTTTAACAAAGTTCCATTCCTCGAGCGTGACCGTATTTGGGAATTCATCACTGCTTTGGCGTTGGCGTTTGCCCAAGGCAATGTCTTGCAGCACTTGACGTTGCCACCATGCCATGTGCGCCACATGACCGGCGATGCTATGCAGCGCATTTTCGGGGATGTGTACTGCCACGGCTGGCTCGAGATTGGCTAAGATACTTTCGGCGGTGTTAAACGCATGACCACTGCTGAGCTTATGTTTAATCGTTAAACCATTCATGGGTTTTCTCCTTGTAATTCTTTGACACACTCAATCCAAGCTGGGCATTGCACAAACCTTGCTGTTCAAAGCTCCTTTTTCATGACCAGCACGGCGGGTTGGCGAACAAAGCCAAGTTTGTCGTTAATCGCCAACATAGCTGTATTGCGGGTGTCGTTGTCGGTACGGATGGTACTAAAACCAAGTTTTTGCGCCACTTCGATTTGCTTTATTTTTAAGGTAGTGGCAATGCCGCGTCCCCTCGCTTCTCTTGTCGTAGCCGTTAGCCATTGGTCTACCCAGCCTTCTCTTGCGCCTCTAAAGCAACCTGTAAAGCCAATGATTTTGTTGTTCTCGAGCGCATAAAAAGAGGCTTCTTGGAGCGTTTCGCCGTCCGAAAGAATGTTTTCATTAAAGAATTCAAAAGTGATTCGGGTGGCTGGTTCAGCCCGTGGCACATCTAAGCGCACCGTTTCAAAGACCTCATGGAATTCTTGACGGCGCTCGAACGAATCGGCTTCTTGCCAAGTGACCAGTTGGACACCACTTGACTCGAGATTCAAGATTTTTGCTTGG
>JANNEE010000551.1:0-4684 GCA_031388325.1 Deinococcales bacterium | reverse complement strand
TTTGATGGGCTGTGTATCCCCGAAGAATGGCAACAACTCGAGTGCTTAGAATTGGTTAAAAAAACCGGTTTAACCTTAGTGGTTCACGCTGAAAGTAACCCTTTGCTCGAGTATTACAGTGCTAAAGTCAAAGCCACAGGGCGCAACGATGCAGCCACCCACGGACAATCCCGCCCAGCCTTGGTCGAAGCCCTTGCGATTGCCAAAATTGCCACGATGAATGACTTGGTTGGTGCAAAACTTCATATTGCCCATGTGACTTCAAAACATGCCCTCGAGACATTAAGAAAATGGCAAGGCTCAGGACAGGATATTAGCGGCGAAACTTGCCCACAGTATTTGCTTTTTACTGAGGCACAGCTTGAACAGTACGGCAGTTACGCCAAAATTAACCCGCCACTTCGGACACAGGGGTATAATGCCGCACTCTGGGCTGGTATCCAAGACGGCACACTGCAAAGTGTGACCACCGACCACTCGCCATTTACGGTTGAAGAAAAAGAACGCGCCAAAACCGATATTTGGCGTGCGCCACCCGGCGCACCGGGGGTGGAACAACTTGTACCGATGTTGCTGGATGCGGTAGCCAATCACAAAATCAGTCTCGAGAAAGCGGTGGAACTGATGTCCAGCGCTGGGGCAAAACGTTTTGGGATTTACCCACAAAAAGGGGCGGTGCAACCCAGTGCCGACGCAGATTTAATTTTGGTGGACTTAAACGCCCAAACTGTCGTGGACAAAAATAAAGAATTCAGTCTGGCTCGAGCCAACGATTATTTTTTTGATGGCAGAACCTTTCAAGGACAAGTCAAGCGCACCATTGTGCATGGGAAAACTGTTTTTTTGAATGGTGCAGTGATTGGTGTGGCTGGAGACGGGAGGTTTGTACGCCCATGAGTCCGCTGGTTAATACGCCCATGAAAATACTCCTTACTGGCGCTGGCGGCTTTGTTGGACAAGCCCTGACAGGGCAACTCGAGCAACAGGGTTTTGAAGTGCTGGACGGCGACATCCATAGCACCCGATACAGGCTTAATGTGCTTGACCGTGAACATCTAACTGCCTTGGCACTCGAGCATCAGCCTACGGTCTTGGTTCATGCGGCGGCTCGTACCACAGCCACCCGAGACGACGAGTTAGATTTACTCGAGGTCAATGTCCAAGGCACAATCAACGCAATGTTTGCGGCTCGAGCCGCTAAGGTTAAACACTTTATGTTGCTCAGTTCGGCTGGGGTCTATGCACCACAGCAAGCCACACCGATTGGTGAAGATGGTTTACTCCGAAGCGATAAAGCCTATAGCCTCTCCAAAACCCTTGCCGAACAGGGTTGTGAGCTTGGCAAACCCAAAGACATGACCTTGTGGATTTTACGTTTGGCTGCAATCTACGGACCCAACGAACAAACTTCAACCACTCGAGCGGGAATTTCCTTCATTGGAGAAATTGCTGCCCAGTTTCTCAGTCCTGAAAATCTACTTTTACTGCGTGACACGCAAGACCAATACAATTTTTTACACACCACCGATTTAGCCCGTTTAATACAAATCGTTGCCAACCGCCGAAGCGACAAAAAAACGCATCTCTACAATGTCGGCGGTATCACCATCAGTGCTTGGGATATTCTCAGTGCTTATCAAAATGTGTATGGCAGTCTGAACAAAGCCTCGGTTTGGAATGCCTATATGCCACCTCGTCACGGCGCGATTGACTCGAGCAAAATTAAAAAAGAACTGAAATTTAGACCCAAAATTTCTCTCAAGCAGGGTTTACTCGATTACCCACCAAAATCATAAAGGAGTTCGATGTGATACGCACATTACTTGTTGGACTTGGCACTCGCGGGCGGCACTGGGCGCGGGTGATAGCCGAAAACACTGGCTCGAGTTTGGTGGCTGGGGTTGACCCAAGCGCGGAGGCGATGCAAACCTTGCAGGAAAAACTGCCGAATCTCGAGTTTCCGCACTTGACCGATTTAGAAGCAGCCTTAGATCAATTCAAACCCGATGCGGTAGTGCTTTCCACCCCGCCAAGTGTCCATCTCGAGCAGATAACCGCTTGTGCAAGGCGCGGTATTCCGGTGCTGTGCGAAAAACCCTTGGCGCTGGATGCAGCTACAGCTAAGGCTTGTGTAGATGTGGCAGAACAGGCGGGGATTCATCTGTGCGTCGGTATGAATTTTCGCTATCTCGAGACGACCATAAAAAGCCGTGAGTACATTGTTGGCGGTAAGCTCGGCACGGTTGGTTTTGGGCGGATTAACTATTGGCGTTACCGCGATGGAAAACGCCCACTCTTGAATAAATACCCGCTAACAATGGATCAACCGATGTTACTCGAGCAGAGTATTCATCATCTTGATTTAGCCAGATTTATTTATAATTCTGAAGTCAAAAAAGTTTGGGGGCGCACCACCAATCCAGCGTGGAGCATGTACGCTTCCGATGCCACGGTTGCCGCATGGCTCGAGTTTGAGAATGGCGTAGAGTTGCAGTATTTCGGCACATGGATGGGAACAAACTCTAAAAATGAATTTCAGTGGCGCACCGATGGCAGTTCTGGAATGCTTTTCCAGCGCGATATTTTCGCTGGACTCGAGTATTGGGCATCTGGCACAAGCACCCCCGAAGAAATTCCCCTCGAGCCACAAGAAGATTTTGTGGATGACACACGCGGGTTGCTCGAGGATTTCTTGTGTGCTGTTCGTGGTGAACCTAGCACCTACCCAAGCGGGCGTGACCACTTAATGACGATGGCTTTAACACTGGCTTGCGCCGAAAGCTCGAAGCACGGACAGACTTTGGACTTACTCGAGTATGCAAAAGCAATAGGATTGGCATGAATTGGAGGTATAAATGACACAATCGGTTGATTTTTCAAAATTCTTGTCTCGAGTTGCAGTGGATAACTTAGAGCATTCCATTGGCAACCCGATTAACCCGCGTATGGTTGCTGCCGTACAGAACGCCAAGGGCTTGGTCAATCTTGGCTCTGGCACACCAGATTTACCGACCCCAGACTTTGTGCTGGATGCGATGCGTGAAGGCTTACGAAATGGCATTTTGCAGTACACGCCTTATGATGGCATTGCGCCTTTGCGTGAAGCGATTGCTGCCAAGTTACGCTCGGAAAATCATCTCGAGTACGTGGCAGATAACATCATCGTCACGGCTGGGGCGCAAGAAGCAATTTATGTGATGTGTGCTGCGCTCTTAAATCCGGGCGATGAAGTGATACTTACCAATCCGTACTATAGCGCCTATAACAATATCGTGGCGCTGTGTGGTGGCAAAGCTGTGACTGTGCCAGTCAAACCTGAAACGGGCTGGTCTTGGGATTTGCTCGCGCTTGAGGCAGCCATCACACCGCGTACCAAACTGGTGATTGTGGTCAGTCCAGACAATCCAACGGGCGCAGTGGTGACGAGGGAAACAATGATGGGGATTGCTGCCCTTGCCGAGAAACACAATTTCTTGGTCGTGTCCGATGAACTCTACGAAAAATATATTTATGATGGCGCAGAACAATTTTCTTTTGCCCGATTACCCAATATGTTCGAGCGCACCATCACGGTTAATGGTTTTTCCAAGACCTACGGCATGACTGGCTTGCGGGTTGGCTATTTGGCTGTGCCAATGTGGTTAAAACAAGTCGCCACCGAAACCCGCCATATGCACTCGATTAGTACCAGCACCCCAACCCAACTGGCAGCACTGGCTGCCCTGACGGGTGACCAAAGCGCATGGACGGAACGCCTACAAACCTATGCCGAACGCCGAAGCTATTTAATCTCGAGACTCGAGCAGATGAACCTCCCATTTATTCGTACCCACGGCAGCTATTACATCATGGCGGACATTCGTGCATCCAAGATGGGTTCAATGGAATTCGCCTCGAGCCTGATTGAACAACACGCGGTTCGGGTTGGACCCGGTGTGGTCTTTGGCAGTGGAGCAGAAGGTTTTGTGCGCCTAAGTTTAATGTGTCCACGCCCGACAATGGACACCGCCCTAGACAAACTCGAGCAATTCTGGAAACAATTTCTATAACCCGTAGGGGCGAGGTATGCCTTGCCCTTGCACAAACCCCAAGGGGAATCCATGACCGATAAATTCGTTGGCATTCAAATCAGCCCCATCAGCTTCTTGGACGAAGGTGTCGAACCGCTCCTCGAGACCCTCCAAGAACGCTTTGGCATCAATGTGCTGCTCATCGGCACACTCTCATGGCTTGGCTTAAAAGTCGGGCGGCGAATCTCGCATAAACTCGAGGGCTTCCCAGACCACGGCATCCAAGAACCCGACCAAATGCGTGGCGGCTCGTACATCAAACATCATCCAGAATTTTATCGCAACACCAGCATCAGTAATTTTGCCAACAACGACCCCGGCATGGCTGGTATGGATATTCTCGAGATGGTGATAGAAGCTGCCCATAAACGCGGTATGAAAGTCATGCCCGAAGTGATGGAGCCACTTTTTAAGTACGCTGACCACGGCAGCAGTAATACGGTACAGATTCCAAATCTGCCGCAGTACCTCGAGATAGACCAGTTTGGGCGGATTGGCTCTGAACCCAGCACCTCCAACCCGCATTACCGCACTTGGTTGCACAGTGTTCTCGAGGATTACGCCAGAAATTACGATATAGACGGCATCATGTGGTGCAATGAACGGCGCAGCCC
>JANNEE010000513.1:0-6227 GCA_031388325.1 Deinococcales bacterium | reverse complement strand
CAACTCCAAAGCCTCTAAACTCGAGCCTTGTTGCCATTGCATGGGTTGTGCTGCAAAGTTCATGATGGTGGATAGCTTACCAACAATTTGAGCTATAATTAAGTAATTTTACGCATCACATGACAATCTTACGTATCCCCTTTGAACTTTATCAGCAACTGCTTACCCAAGCCGCCGCCGCTCGTCCATTGGAAATTGTCGGAATGTTGATTGGAAAAAACAACTGTATAGCGCAAATACTACCCCTACAAAACATTGCGAATCTTCCAGAAACCGAATTTGTGGCAGACCCAGAAGGGGTTTTATATGCCCTTAAACACCTTCGCACCCAAGACCTCGAGTTATTGGCTTTTTATCATTCGCACCCAAACGGACCTGCTAAACCCTCGAGAACTGATGTCCTAGAAGCCAAATGGGATGTACCAATGCTAATTTTAGATGCCAAACACAATATTATTCGGGCGTGGCAACTCGAGACTGAGTTAGAAATTCAACTGGCTATCGTCTGAGCTTTGACGGCGTAAACTCGAGTGAGCTTTGCACGGCTGGGTTTGCCCTGTGCAAAACCCAAGTAATGTAGTACAATCCCAAAGCCCGTTAGTTGGGAATCAGCCCAACGCACCCCAAATAGCTTATAGCTTATAGCTAATGGCTCTTCTCGGGGGAGGGAAGGAGTTATTATGGCAAAAGATGGTCCACGTATTATTATTAAAATGATGTCCTCGGCTGGCACTGGTTATTTTTACGCTTCGGAAAAAAATCGTCGCAACACGACGGCAAAACTCGAGCTTAAAAAATACGACCCTGTGGCTCGTAAACACGTTACTTTCAAAGAACAGAAGATCTAATCATGATCAATTACTTCCGCGAAGCGTGGGAGGAACTTAAGCGCGTTTCCTGGCCCACTCGAGAAGAGGTGCTGCAAGGCACGCAGACGGTTCTGCTGTTTTTGTTGATTATGACTATTGTGTTCTGGGCGATGGACACCTTGTTCCGAACGGCTTTAACCAACGGTTTGTTCCGTCTTGCCTCGGGAGGCTAAAGTTATGGCAATTGAGTGGTACTCGGTTCATACCTATGTTGGACAAGAAGACAAGGTCTCTACTAATGTTGAGCAACGCGCCAGGGCTTTGGGGATGTTCGGTACAAAGATTTTCCAGGTCTTAATTCCAACTGAAGAAAGCACCGAAGCTGGTAAAGTTGGTAAGGACGGCAAGAAGATTGTTGAACGCAAAAAGACGTATCAGGGTTATGTTTTTGTGCAAATGGATGTTGTAGACCAAGACGAACCCGATAAGCTCAATGAGGCTTGGGAAACGGTTCGCGGTACAGCTGGTGTGACTGGTTTTGTTGGTACAAAAAACCCGCAACGTCCAACCGATTTGTTTCCATTAACCATAGATGAAGTCAATAACCTCTTAAAGCAAGTTGGCATTATTGAGCAAGTCAAGGTCAAGAAAACAACTGTTAAAGCCAGTTTCAAAGAAGGCGATCAAGTTAAGGTGGTCGCTGGTCCATTCTCTGATTTTACGGGTGTGGTTTCAGAAGTCAACTTAGAACGCAGCAAGCTCAAGGTATTGGTTAATATCTTCGGACGCGAAACACCAGTCGAGCTTGAATTTGCACAAGTTTCAAGAAGTTAAGTAGTTACCTACTCATGGCTCAAAGTATTGAGCTATTCTGCTCCAAACGAGTTCCTAGAAACTAGGTTCTTGAGCAACACTTCGCGTTAAGCACCCATCCTTGAGCGTTTTACTCGAGTAGCGGGGAGCGAAGGAGGACAACATGGCAAAGAAAGTTACTGGTTTTGTGAAGCTACAGCTTCCAGCAGGCAAGGCGACTCCCGCCCCGCCCGTCGGTCCGGCACTCGGTCAACATGGTGCTAACATCATGCAGTTCTGCAAGGATTTTAACGCCGCCACTGCCAACCAAGGCGACGCGATTATCCCCGTAGAAATCACGATTTACGCCGACCGCAGCTTCACCCTTGTTTATAAAACCCCGCCGATGAGCTACCTGATTCGTAAAGCCTCGGGTATCGCTAAAGGTTCTGGCGCTCCAAACAAAAATAAGGTCGGCAAACTCCAATGGGCGCAAGTTCTCGAGATTGCCAAGACCAAAATGCCAGATTTGACCGCCGCCAGCGTCGAGGCAGCCGCCGAAACTGTGGCAGGTACTGCCCGTAGTATGGGCGTGACCATCGAAGGGAGACCATTATGAGCGGCAAGCGTTATAAATTACTGATCGCTAAAGTGGACTCGAGCAAAAACTACGATGCTACCGAAGCCACCACTCTTGTTAAAACCCTTGCCAGTGCCAAATTTGACGAAACCGTCGAAGTTCATGCCCGCTTGGGCATTGACCCACGTAAGTCTGACCAGAATGTGCGTGGCACAGTTGCCCTACCGCACGGAACGGGTCGCACTGTTCGTGTGCTTGCCCTCACCAAAGGTGATGGTATTCCAGCAGCCGAAGGCGCTGGCGCGGATTTTGTGGGCGGCGACGAGTTAATCGCTAAAATCGCCGATGGTTGGTTGGACTTTGATGCGGTGGTTGCTACCCCAGACATGATGGCAGCCATTGGTTCTAAACTTGGGCGTATTCTTGGACCTCGTGGTTTGTTGCCAAATCCAAAAAGCGGTACAGTCGGCTTGAACATTGGTGATTTGGTCAAAAGCCTCAAAGCTGGTCAAATCGAGTTCCGCAATGATAAGACTGGTGTGGTTCACGCTCCAATTGGTAAGGCATCGTTTGACGCGGCGAAGCTCGAGGAAAACCTCAAGGCTTTTCAAGTGGCACTCGAGGCAGCCAAGCCCGGCGCAGCCAAAGGCGTGTTTGTCAAGAGCTTGTACTTGACCACCACGATGGGACCAAGTGTCAAAGTCACCACGGCTGGCTTGCGCTAAAATTCAAAATAGATGGTAAAAGACGAGGCTTAGGCTTCGTCTTTTTGTTTTGGTGAGAAAGACCAGAATTCCCTGCCTTTAGCGACCCAAGCCCGAAGGTGCTGCTGTGAGGTCAAGATAGGCATTGGGAGATGTTAAAATGGACAGATGGATTGGCTTTTGGGAGCAGCCCTCACTCGTCAAATGGCTTAGTACAGCACTAAGCACATCCACGCATGACAAGACTTGAATGCAGTGGGTACTATGCTGCTCGAGGAAACAACACCTCACCCTCGAGATTAGAAACCTCAAACGGAGAAATTATGAACTTTACCAACCCCACAAAACAATACGCACCACGTCCGATGCGGGCAAGCGATTGTGCCAATCTGAAACATAATTCAGATTTAGGGCAGGGCAATTGGCAAGGTCGTAGATTCTCGAGTATTTTGGAAAATCAAATCAGGTAAGGCGGAACAGGCAAATTCTATTGAGCCTACCGCAATGGATAGGCTCAAATTTTTTGTACCTCCATCCAAGGGCGAGGCAAGCCCCGCCCCTACGGTAAAAATACTATGTTCGTTGTCGTCCAGTAAACAAGACGCTAGGTTGTGACCCTAGAAACTCGGGTGCGATTCCCGACGATGAACCCACAGGTGTAAGTAACTCGAGAATTCGTGTCCTTGAGAAGCTAAAAAATACACCCAAACTGCTTGCGACGAGTAGAACTCGTCTCCGAGTGAATTCCTTGACAACTCGAATGCCAAATTTTTCTCCCCTTAGAAAACGTGAGGTTATGTACTGTACGGTGCAATCACTATTCATTCTTAGAGGCGGTACACGCTTGGGGCGTACACCTCGAGCAACTTGGATGACATACCAGTCATCCACATGGGTATGTGGCAGAACGGTATTGCACTTGGTTGTAGCCCAAGCGTCCAAAAGACAATGGAGGTTCAAATCCTTCCGTATCCATTTATTGACTCGTGACTCAGAGGTAGAGTGCCTGACTGTTAATCAGGTTGTCGTAGGTTCGATCCCTACCGAGTCAGCCATAGGTCTGTGTTTGAGACCATGAAAAGGTTCTATGTTCCAACGGCTACGATGCTTGACTGTCTATCAGGCAATACGGGTTCGATTCCCGTTAGAACCGCCAAAGCATCACTAAAATACAAACTGCGAGCCGAATCTCGAGGGTTATCCCCTTTGAATGGAATTAAAACTTCCCTCGAGAAAGACTTGTTCGCAGTTACCAATGCGAGAACTTGTTCGCACCAATTTACGAATCGGTAGTTCAAAGGATAGAGCGCCACGCGTCGAACGTGGATGTTGCGGGTTCGAGTCCTGCCCGATTCTCCAAAAAACTCGAGCCGAAGGATTCTGGATTATCAAACTGCTAATTTGACGCGGCACAAACCGCAAATCCCAGACCAACACTTGCTCGAGACCAAAAAAAGAACCAGTGAATATGTGGGCTTCATGAACCGATAACTCAGGCGGAGCAGAGTGCCATGCTTCTAACATGGAAGTCGCAGGTTCAAGTCCTGCTCGGTTCACTACAAACTTGATTCGGTAGATACACGATAGTCATGATTCGGTAGCTCAGTGGAAACGAGCATTGGTATGCGAAGCCAAAGGTCATAGGTTCAATTCCTATCCGAATCTCCAATTCTCGAGCGTCGGACTCAAGGAGGGTCTCCTGATTTGGAATCAGGACATAGGCAAGTTCAATTCTTGCACGCTCGACCAAAGGGGAACAAACCAGTTCCCACATGGGATTGTAGCTCAACGGGAGAGCAACGCTTTTGCACAGCGAAGGTTATCGGTTCAAATCCGATCTTTTCCACCATGCTTGAGAATTTTGTAATTCTCGAGATTCACGGCGCGTAACTCAGTGGTATGAGTGCTGCTCTTACAAAGCAGAAGTCGTAGGTTCGACCCCTACCGCACCGACCAGAGCGCTAAAAAATAGCGCACCCCTCGAGTATTACCTCTGCTTGAGGAGAAACGAAGATTCGTCCAATGGTAGGACACCTGTCTGATATGCAGGCAACGATGGTTCGATTCCATCATCTTCGACCAATGATGCGGTGTGCGCGTCAACCTTTAATGCGGTGTGCGTCCGGTGATGCGCCGAGTCTCATAAGCTCGGCTGGTGGGTTCAACTCCCACCACCGCACCCAGAACAAATAATCTCGAGAGATGGTGTAGTGGGTCTGCACGATTGTCTGAAGCACAGTAAGTCTTGGTTCAATTCCAAGTCTCTCGACCAAGTACAACCCTCGAGCCGAAGTACCACAGTTATTGGTTATCCTCACGGAGAGCAGGTTCAAATCCTGTATGTGATACATAACTTGCTCGAGTCAGTACAGGGAAAATACTAGCCCCACATAGGGAAAATACTAGTCCCACATAGGGAAATAGCGTAATTGGTAACGCAACAGTCTTTGAAGCTGTCAAATCTGAGTTCGAGTCTCAGTTTCCCTTCCAAATGGTCTCGTCGTCTAATGGCTAGGACACGCGGTTTTCACCCGACAGACAGGAGTTCAATTCTCCTCGAGACCACCAAAGGCACAACAAGCGCCACATGGGGCTGAACCAGTCCCACATGGGTTTTTAGCTCAATCGGTAGAGCAGCAGCCTTTTAAGTTGCGAAGTCTCGGTTCAAGCCCGAGGAAACCCACCATGCAGTCATCGTCCAATAGCTTAAGATGTCTGGCTTCCAACCAGAGAATGTGGGTGCGATTCCCACTGACTGCTCCAAATGCAGAAGTCTTCTAAATGTAAGATGCGCCTTTCCTGGCGATAATGCAGGTGCGAATCCTGTCCTTCTGCTCCACACCCCAAAACTGGGGCAACACCTCTGTTTTTCTTTGCTCGAGCGGGAGCAAAGGGCAATTCACCGCTAAAAGAATTGCCACACAAGCAGAGGCAGAAAGCAGATTTCGTCTAGTGGTTTAAGACGCTTGCTTGCCATGCAAATAACGGGAGTTCGATTCTCCCAATCTGCACCAAATTTCCACTGTATCCGTGTAGACAAATTGGTAAAGTCACTTGTTTGAGCGACAAGAATTTACGGGTTCAAATCCCGTCATGGACACCATAATCCTCGAGTTTTGAGGGTCTGTGCGCTGATAGAGAAAAGGTAAACTCACCTCGCTTAGAACGAGGAGCTTGCGGGTTCGAGTCCCGCTCGGCGTACCAAAAAACTCGGGTTTTCTCGAGGTATGCGTTTGTGGCTGTAAATGGTAAACACACTTGTCTCAAAAACAAGTTTTTGTGGGTTCGACTCCCACCAAACGCACCATGTTTCTTTAGCCCAATTGGTAGAGGCACAGTGCT
>JANNEE010000492.1:0-8928 GCA_031388325.1 Deinococcales bacterium | reverse complement strand
CTATTGCTAAAATTTTAGATTCGCCGATTAAAAATTCTAAAACTCTAAAGTAAATGCTAGGAAGAATACAGATTTTAATTTTCGCAATAACTGTCACCGAGGGCGCAACTCGAGATGAACTTCTAAATCCAAAGCTGCTGCGTAGCGCGTTAAGGTTTTTAACTCGAGGTTGGCGTGGGCTTGCTCGAGTTGCGAGACTCTGGCTTTGCTAACTTGTAATACTTGGGCTACATTGTCTAACGTTAAACCGCGTTTGACTCGAGCTTCTTTGAGCATCATCCCAATTTGTTTGCCAATCGTGATTTGTTCGACTCGAGCGCGAATATCTTGTGGAGTGCTTTCCTCAAGTAAACCAGTTGGTGGTGTTCCCTTTATTTCTCCAGTGGCAATTTCTTCGGCGCTAAATTCGGCAAGTAAAGCAGCTACTTCATTCATGATGACCTCTCTTTCATAATTTTAGGCTTGTGTTTGAAAGCTAAAGCAACCTCGAGAACTTCAATCAGTTTTTCGTCACTTGGTTCGTCGCCATCTTTTATTTCAGCATTGACAATGACGGCTGCTGTTGTGTTTTCTAGTGTGTAAAAGAACAAATAAACTCTTGCACCACCTTTTTAACCACCTCGGGAACGAGTTTTCAATGCTCAGACCAAATTGCTTTTCATTTTCTTCAAGTATCTCGAGTCTCGCCCAAATTGGTGTATGTCGGATAGCATTTCAATCATTGAATCAATTGCTGTTTGTTGCTGGTTTTCACTGAACTCGAGTAAATTTTCGATGATGATTGGATGTTCGGCACTGAGGCGGTCTGGATGACGAGCCAGTAAAAGCTGCATAGGATAGATTAGTTGAATCTGTTGGTCAAGTCAAGACTTAACTTAAAGGCAAATCAAACATCAATAACGCGCCTGATTATTGGAAGTGATACTCGAAGGTAGGCTTACTTGAGATACATGCTCAAACAGATATGAGGGTTTGTTGGAACGTCTGGTTTTAACATCAAACGGTCAGCATCACCAAGACTGTAAAAACGATAGTCAGACTCGAGGGCAACTTGATATGCGGCTCTCATGGTTTCAAACCCCGCAAAAGATGCCACCAGCATCAGCAGGTTTGAAATCTATGGGTCAATCAAATTGGTTTGACTGACTTGGATAAAACGGCAATGACCGCACCTGCCAGCAAGACCGCTAACAACCCAAAACGCAAAGAAACCACCTCGGATAACAAACCAATAAATGGCGGACCAACCAGAAAACCACTGTAGGCAATACTGCTCACCCAAGCGATGGCAGGACCGCTTGAGCCTTGCTCGAGTTTGGAAACCAAACCAAGTGCAGCCGGAAAAATGACAGCAAACCCTGCACCTACAAAACCAAAACCAATAATTGTTGTCCAGACCAGATTGGGTGTGACTGCCAAAACCATACCAAAGGTTGCTACTAAGCCACTGATCAGTAAGACTCGAGCATCTCCAAGACGCAAGCGCAGTTGATCGCCAGTAAATCTAAAAATTGCCATACAGAACTGAAAAGCCACAAAACCTGCGGCAGCTAAACCTGCATCTGCACCAAGTGAGTTCTTCAAATACAATGCGCCCCAATCGGCAATTGCGCCTTCGCCCAATAAAGCACAAAAAGCAATAGCCCCAAGTGCCATTAAACCCGAGGACAATTTTAACTTTGGCTGAGACTGGGTTTGTGTGGGCTGAATATCTGCAATTAAGAACCTGGAAAGCACAAAAAAAGCAATCAAGCTCAGTAAACCAATCAAGACCAAGTGAAGACCAGCCGCTAAACCAAAACTTGCCAAGACCCCACCAATGGCTGCACCCAATAAACTACCGACACTCCATAAGGCATGAAAACTCGAGAGGATAGGGCGCTCGAAGCCTTGTTCTATGGTTGTTCCTTGGGTGTTCATGGCTACGTCTAAACCAGCATTGCTTGCTCCCCAAATAAATAATGTGAACACCAGCAAACCCACGTTGGGGGACAAAGCCAGAAAGATGGTACTGATGGCAAACCCTAAGCTACACAAAAGCGTTAATCGTCTCGAGCCAAACTGAACACATAAACGCCCGACCATAGGCATACTAACCAAAGCACCTACAGCAGAAGCCAACAGCACCAAACCCAATGTACCAGTTGATAAATTTAAGGCTTGACTGACATCCGGAATTCGCACCACCCAATTGGCAATTGTAAAACCGTTGAAGAAAAAAATTGCGGCGACAGCCCAGCGTCCAAGAATTAAAGTAGGTGCGATGGGTGTATTGGTAGATGAATTCACGGCTTATTGTTTCATGGTTGAGGCTGTTTCAACAACACATCAATCATTTCAAAGCAATTACAGAACCCGAGGTGATTGTCCGAATTATTTTGCCAAAATCGGTTTGGCGACCCGAAATTGCCTTGCGTGTAATTCGGCATATTTGCCTTGTAAGTCAAGCAGTTCCTCATGCGTTCCTTGCTCGAGAATTTCCCCCTGCTCGAGAACAATAATTTTACTGGCATGTTGAATTGTGCTTAAGCGGTGGGCAATCACAATGCTGGTGCGGGTCTTAAGTAAGGTCTCGAGGGCGCGTTGAATCAGGTTTTCGGTGCGGGTGTCTATGTTGGCAGTGGCTTCATCCAAAATAAGCAGCTTGGGATTAGCAAGCACGGCTCGAGCAAAGGCAATCAGTTGGCGTTGCCCTTGGCTTAGTCCGCCGCCACCTTCGCCAATCGGGGTTTCGTAGCCTTTTGGTAAGGCACTGATAAATTCGTGGGCGCTGGCAGTTTCGGCAGCCAGAATAATTTCGGCATGACTGGCTTCGAGCTTGCCGTATTTGATGTTATCTAGGATTGTGCCACTGAATAAAAACGGCTCTTGTAAAACCATTGCCATTCCAGCCCGTAAACTTGCCCTTGTCAGGTCGCGGACATCTGTGCCATCAATTAAAATTTTTCCAGCCGTAACATCGTAGAAACGTGGGATAAGGTTAGCGACTGTGGTTTTCCCCGCGCCTGTTGTTCCAACCAAGGCTACCGTCTGTCCCGGTTCAACTGTAAAGGAAATGTTTTTTAGCACTTCACGGTCTGGGCTATAGGCAAAACTGACGTTCTCAAATTCAATCCGCCCCTCGAGCGTAGCCAGAACTTTAGCGTTTGGGTTGTCGGCTGGTTCTGGGGTATCATCTAAAATTGCGTAGATGCGTTCAGCACCTGCTAAAGCACTTTGGGCTTGGGTGTAAATGGCAGACAGTAATTGTACAGGGCGAAAAAATTGTTGCACATACAGCAAAAATGCAGCCAGTAATCCGACAGAAAGCTGATTCTCGAGAACCAAGTAACCGCCGTATCCAATCACAAGGGCAGTTGCAAGGGTACTTAAAAATTCGATGGCTGGCGAAAAAGCACTGGTGATGCCAACCGCTTGCACATTGGCATCGCGGTTGGCAGCATTGCGTCCACGAAAACGGTCTATGTTGGCTTTGCTGCGGTTAAAGGCTTGGGATTCGCGTGCGCCACCAATTTCTTGTTGAATATCGGCGGTTACGTCCCCCACGGTTTCACGGGTTTTACGAAAAGCGGCTCTGGCTCGAGAAGCAAAAAAACCAGTCGTCAAGAGCATCGCGGGAATTACCAAATAACTGACCAAAGCAAGTGGTACGTTCAAAAATAACATGGCGATTAAAATGCCAATTAAGCCAAAGAGTGACCCAAATAACTGGGTGATGCCTTGTCCAAAAAATTGTGAAAGGGTGTCTACATCGTTGGTCACGCGGCTCATCAGGTCGCCAATGGGTCGTTTATCAAAATAAGTGAGCGGTAGTCTTTGCAACTGCATAAACAGTTTTTGGCGCAGTCCAGCCAAGAGTTTTTGTGAAATCGTGCCAACCAGCACAATTTGTTGTCTCGAGACCAGTGTACCCAAAATATACACCCCGAGCAATTCAAGCATTCGCAAAGTTAGTCCGACTGGTTCGAGCTTAGAGATATTTTCGTCTATGGCACGTCCGACCAACCACGGCGCGGCGGCTTGACTTAGTGCGCCAAGAATCACCAGTGCTGCCACCAGCCATAAACTCGAGCCATACGGTTTGAATTCGCCAATTAAGCGTTTGGCGGTTTGACTGCGATTTTTAGCCCGTTCGTTTTCCATCTGCGCCATGCTTGCCAAGCTGCCGGGGGGTGCGCCTCTCATGATGCACTTCCTTTTAATTGAGAACCAAGAATATCGTTATAGAGTTCCGAAGTCTCGAGTAAGGTTTCGTGTGTGCCACTTGCTTTTATTTGTCCATTCTCGAGAATCAAAATCAGGTCGGCGTTGCGTACCGTGCTGATGCGTTGAGCAATCACAAACGTGGTGCGGCGTTCGGCTTTCATCAGGTTGTCTAAGGCATCTTGAATTAAATTCTCGGTTTGGGCATCTACGGCACTGGTGCTGTCATCTAAAATCAGCATTCTGGGTTTGACCAAAAGCGCTCTGGCAATGGCAAGGCGCTGTCGTTGCCCGCCGCTTAAGCCAATACCGCGTTCGCCAACAATCGTGTCATAGCCGTTCTCGAGTTTAGCAATAAATTCTTCGGCTTGGGCAGCTTGGGCGGCTGTAATAACATCCTCTAAACTGGCTTCTGGTTTTCCGTAAGCAATGTTCTCGCGCACCGTTCCACTAAAGAGCGTGGCTTCTTGTAGCACAATGCCAATCTGACTGCGAAGGCTCGAGAGTTGTAGGTCGCGCAGGTCGTACCCATCTATTTTAATACTGCCTTTAGTCACATCATAAAAACGAGGAATGAGGTTGGTTAAACTTGATTTTCCACTGCCTGTAGAGCCAAGAATTGCCACAATCTGACCAGCTTGGACTTGAAACGAGATATTTTTAAGCACTTCTTTTTCTGCCCCTAAGTACCGAAACGACACATCATTAAATTCAAGATTGCCAATTAGTGGTGGCAATGCAACTGCATCTTTTTTATCTTGGACATCAAGTGGTGCATCTAGCACTTCAAAAATTCGTTCGGCACTGCTTCCCGCCCTAGCAATTCCCGCCGCTAAGAAGCCAAGTGTAAAAATTGGTTGCAGTAAAAACCCAAGGTAAGCATTAAACGCCAGTAGTTCACCTAAGCTCAGTTTACCACCCAGTACCTCGAGACCACCGTACCAAATGACAGCAAGCGTCCCAAGGTTGCCAAACAAAATCACATTTGGAAAAATTCCAGCAATAGACTGGATTGTACCGACGTTCTTCTCGAGTAAATCGGTATTGGCGTTTTGGTAACGTTGTTCTTCAAAGTTTTCTCGAGAAAAGGCGCGAACCACTTTTAAGCCGCGTAAATCTTCCTGTAAAACAGTGTTGAGTTTACTTAATGCAATCTGAACTTGTCCAAAACGTGGTCCAATCTGGCTAACAAACCTAAACAATAAGTAAAAAATCGGTGGAATGGTTAGCAGCACGATTAAAGTTAAAGACCAATTGACTACAAAAAGCACAATCACTGTGCCAAACAAGGTAAATAACGCGGCAATAATTTGTACGATGCCTGTGCCGACAAATCCGCGCACTGCTTCGACATCGGAAGTTAAACGAGTCACCAAATTACCTGTTTGGGCTTGGTCGTAATAACTAAAGCCTAGGCGTTGTAATTTCTCAAACAGTGTTTCACGGATGTCAAAAGCCACCCCTTGCGAGGCACGTTCTGCCAAATAGCCTTGGGCAAAAGTAAATAAACTCCGCAATAAAGCTGCACCAATTAAACCTGCCACAGCGTATAAGACTGTTTCTTGGTTTTGCTTGGCAATACCGTCATCTATGGCAATCCGAATCAGTTGCGGGGCAAAGAGGTTGGCGACTGTCACCAGCAGCAAAGAAACCAAAGCAGCCACACTCTCGAGTCGGTAGGTTTTTAAGTAGCCTAAAGCCCGTCCAACAGCTTTGTTCGCTCCGGGGCTAGGCGCAGGGCGAGATGGAGAATTCGTCACGGCTAAGCATACCTCATCGTCTGGGGGTAGTATTTGGGCATGAAAGGGCAAAAACGCAAAGAATTCTCGAGTTTTACATTGGCTCAGGCTTTGGCATTGCTACAACTCGAGTCTCTCGGGGAGTGGTTGCCACAAAGTACCCCTGTAGAACCAAGCGCTTTTCATCTTGAACGAATGCAGCGCCTTCGGGTGTTTGATACCAGTCTTTCAGAAATGGCAAAGCAACTCTTGATTGAAGCTGTTTTTGAAGAAGCGATGCAGAGCCACACCGACTTAAAGATTTTTAAGATAGTGCCGCTTCGTGGTGAGGCTGCCAATGGTTTTGTGGATTACTTAATTGCCCCGAACCGAACCTTACCGCAAGTGCCGCTTTTGTGTGTTGCTG
This sequence comes from Deinococcales bacterium, assembly GCA_031388325.1. Classification (GTDB taxonomy): domain Bacteria; phylum Deinococcota; class Deinococci; order Deinococcales; family JAAFIG01; genus JAAFIG01. The sequence goes on along the minus strand of JANNEE010000492.1, from coordinate 2,580 downwards.
AAGCCAAGAAGGATGATTTTGAACGCGGATTAGCCCAATGTCTAGCCGAGCTTCATATTTGTGCTGAAATCAATCAAGCACTTGGACGTGATGTGGTGATTTACGGGATTATCAGCAATGGTCAGGCTTGGCAATTTTGCAGACGTGAACAAAGCGGACGGGTTTTTGTCACACCACTGTATGCCCTGACCGACCTACCGCGTTTGCTAGGAATTGTGCGTGAAATTCTAGCGGCTTGTGCGGCTCAAATTTAGAAAAAAATAGACCAAAAACTAGGTTACTCGAGTTGAGACAGCGTAGCTCTCGCTATAATTACAAATACGCTGTTTTGTGAAAATCTAAGCGGTAGATACTTATCGGCAAAAACGCTAAGGATAGTTCAAACCGAAAATGTGGACTCTTTGAATACCAATAGTTCGGAACATTTCTCAGTCTAAATCCAAATTATATCGTCCTACAGGGTGAACACAAGGTTCGCCCCTACGAAAATTAAATGTGTCACAGACGCGAAAAATCAAAAACATTCCGAACTATTGAATACGAAAAATCATGTTTTTTAGAATATCTTGCTTTTTGTGTTGAAATTTCATTACTTTAGATTTTTGCTAAATTGAGAGGTTGAAAAAAGCCAAAGCAAATGTAACATTTGCTTTGGCTCAGTTTTTATTGAAATTTTTGAGCGAATTGATATTAGGAGGTGAAAAGATGAAACAACCAAAAAAGCAAGTTGGTAAGCCAAAGCTCACAGTTCTGGGTACTGTAACAGAACGAGTTTTGGGTGGGGCGGGTCCGAGTGCTGATGGTCACTATAACCAGTACAGCGACAAAGCATCGGGGTTCATTCCATAAGTAGTTCATTGTTGTTTTTGTTTGGGTGTCACATTATTAAGGTGACACCTGAGTTCTCAAAACGATGATAGAGCCTAATAATTTACCATATAATCAGACACCACAAATTTCATATAGTGTTGTTGGACTGTGAACTCAATATATTTTAACAAAGACACATGGCGAGTTTGTTGGGTTAAAGGAGTTATGGTGTTCAAAAAAGAGTTATCTCAAATTCAAAGCGTAGTGGTATCTAACCTTAAATATTTTGTTTTGCTCATATTTTCTATAATCAGTGTGGGGATAATTGAATATACATTTCCATATGTTTATCGGCTAGTCGTAGATGAAGTGCTTGTCCGCAAAAGTCTCGAGCAAATGCCAAGATTTGTTTTGGCTTATGTTGTACTTGTAACACTTTTGGTTGGACTTGCAACACTTCGCTCTTTTGCAAGGTCTACATTATCAGTTCATTCAACTAAGCATGTGCGTAAACAACTTTTAGGGAAACTCGAGTCTCATGTAGCTGCAAATGTCCAACAAGAGGCAAATAGTGAGGCTTTGCAGCTTGCCCTGAATGATACGACGGAGTATCGCAATTATTGGGCTGTAGTTCAAGACGCTGTAGGTGGTGTTTCAAAAGCCTGTATTGGCTTTATTTTACTCATTTCACAGTCTATACCATTAACAGTTTTTGTTTTATTCTATACGATTTTTGCTTTGTTTATACCGTGGTGGTTGAATAAAAAAGTTGAAAAGTCAAGTAGAGTTTACTTCCATATTTGGGGTCAAGTCACTAAAAAATTAGAGAATTTAATTATGGGTATTGGTCAAATGCTTCAAATGGGTGTTTACAAAAAACAATTTACGAACTATGAAAATACTTTTAACCAAGCAATTCGAGATGCTCAGCAACTCAGCGTCAGGTCAACACTTTCAGGTCAAAGTTTCATTTTCTTCAATTTTTTACTGACACCTTTTTCTTTTATGTTTTTGCTCCCTCAGCTTCAAAATGGCACAATTAGCACTGGGGCGGCTATCGCTCTGACTATGTATGCCAGTAGTTTTATTGGTAACATTAATACCTTAGTTGATGCTTGGTCACAACGCAGCCAGCTTTCGGGAGCATTTGACCGTATTCATTCATTTTTGGCTCGAGAGGTAGAAACACCACCTTCACCCAGTGTGGTGTTTCTACCTAAAAGGGGACTAACTGTTTTTATTGGACCAACTGGCGTGGGAAAAACAACCCTAATTTCTGCTTTGTTTAATTTTAATAAACATGAAGATACTCGTTATTTACACCAACGGCTTGAGTTTCCGGATTGGACAGTACAAGAGGTTTTAGAATTATCCGAAGTCAAAACAATAATCTCTCAAGAGTTACTTGGACTACTAAATGTAACAGATACCTCGCTACCTTTATCTAAACTATCTGGTGGTGAAAAGCAGTTAGTATCTTTAGCCTTGGTGTTAGCGAGTTCTTCCCAGTTGGTTTATCTTGATGAAAGTTTCAGTGCTATGAATGATGCTTTGGCAGAAAAAGTTATTTGTATTATTAAAATACACCGTCAGAATCTTATGACAGTTGTTGTGGCTCACCAGCCAATCGTACAGAATTTTGCCGACCAAGTGATTACGTTGAAAAGAGACAGTGGCAATCATCTACGTGTCATTGAGGCAATATGAAAACCCTTTGGCAACCTATTAAAGAAGTAAAAGTGAGCATCAATCCCGCGGACCAGTCAATAG
>JANNEE010000445.1:0-5954 GCA_031388325.1 Deinococcales bacterium | reverse complement strand
CGAGAGGGTGGCGGTTTTGGTGGTGGAAGCCGTGATGGTGGATTCCGTCCGCGTGACGATTCACGCCCTCCGCGTGAAGGTGGCTTTAAGCCTCGCGAAGGTGGCGGTTTTGGTGGTGGAAACCGCGATGGTGGCTTTAAGCCCCGTGAAGGTGGCTTCCGTCCAGACTCCCGTGGTGGCGATTCTCGCGGTGGCGGATTTGCACCTCGCGAAGGTGGTTTTAAGCCTCGAGACGGTGGCAGCAGCAGCGCTCCGCGTGATGGTGGATTCAGACCCCGTGATGATTCGCGCCCGCCGCGTGAAGGCGGCGGCTTTGGACGTGGCTTTGGCGGCAGCAGCGCCCCGCGTGAAGGTGGCTTTAGACCCCGTGAGGATTCGCGTCCAGCCCGTGATGACTCGCGTGGCTCGAGCAGTTCAAGTGGTTTTGGTGGCAAACGCCGCGACCACGGCTTTTCTAAGCGCCGCGAAGATTAAGCTAAGTACAGCCCCGAAATGTTTTAGAGTTTTGTTCCTAAAACATTTCCGACTAACAGGAGTAAGGGCAACGTATTTCACGCTGGAATGACAGAATTGACGCTTTTCTGGAAATTCTAAAATGAAAGCGTGAGATACTTATCTGTTTTTTTAATCCCATCTCGAGTCTCGAGATGGGATTTTTAGGTGGTCAATAAACCCTAAGCGCTTTTTTTAAGTGTAGTGGCTTCAAGCTGTAACAGATGCTGTGTTGGTAGACAATCAAGCGGTGCATCTAAGTGTTTTGGCTCAATGCTTAGGCTTGTAACACTATCCGAGGGCAGTTCAAACATTATTTCGGTCATCATTGGCTCGAGAACAGCCCGCAAGCCACGTGCGCCAGTACCGCGTCCAATGGCTCTGGCTGCCACTTCTTTGAGGGTTTCCACCGCAAACTCGAGGTTGACTCCTGCCAACTTGAAAAGTTGTTTGTATTGCTTGACCAGTGCGCCTTTGGGTTCGGTCAGAATCGAAATCAGGGCGGCTTCATCGAGAGTTCTAAGCGCCACAACCAGTGGCAAACGCCCGACAAATTCTGGAATCATGCCAAATTTAATCAGGTCTTCGGGGATAAACTCGACCGCACTGTTTTCGTTAGCGGCAACCCTAGCAAACGAAACGATATTTTGGTTTAAGCGGGCTTTGGCAATGGTTTCTAAGCCATCAAATGCTCCACCGCAAATAAAAAGAATATTCTGGGTGTTGATTGTCACCAGTTCTGCCCCGGGGTGCTTGCGTCCGCCTTGTGGTGGCACATTGGCAACCGTTCCCTCGAGAAGTTTAAGTAAGGCTTGTTGCACACCCTCGCCGGAAACATCTCGAGTGATGCTTGCCGATTCGGATTTACGAGCCACCTTATCTATTTCGTCTATATAAATAATACCGCGCTCGGCTTTACCAACATCCATGCCCGCCGCGTGAAGTAAACGCACCAGCACATTTTCGACATCATCACCGACATAACCGGCTTCGGTCAGGGTGGTGGCATCGGCAATTGCAAATGGCACTTCGAGCATTTTGGCAACACTTTCGGCAATCAGGGTTTTACCTGTGCCAGTCGAGCCAATCAGTAAAATATTGGATTTTTGCAATTCGGCTTCTGGATGCAACAAGCGCTGATAATGATTAAAAACCGCCACTGCCACAGCTTTTTTAGCTGCATCTTGTCCAATCACAAATTCATCCAAATGTCTTTTGATACTTTTTGGGGTTGGTACATGCTCGAGAACAAACGGTTCGGACTTGGCTGGGGTGGCTGGTTTTGCTGCCGTCAGCATTGCCGAAGCCTGAGCCACACACTCATTGCAAATCCAAGCGCTGCCACGCGGCGACTCGATTAAATGCTCAACTTCATGGGCGGCTTTACCACAAAAAGAACAACGAGCCATTAGCAATGCTCCTGAGTTTTTAGCGCTCGAGTCTTAAAGCTCATCTGAGCCTCTCAAGGCATCACCAATGCTTTTGGGCATGATTTCGACCACTTCATCAATCAAGCCGTAATCCTTAGCGGTATTTGGGGTCATAAAATTATCGCGTTCCATATCTCGCATGAGTTTTTCGCCAGACTGCCCTGTGTGTTTGACATATAAACCAGTCATGATGTCGCGCAGTGCCAAAACTTCGCGGGCTTGTACCTCGAGGTCGGGGGTATTGCCTCTAAAACCAGCACTGCCTTGATGAATCATAATTCGGCTATTGGGCAGGGCAGTGCGTCTGCCTTTTGCGCCAGCCATCAGCAGAACGCTGCCCATGCTCATGGCAATTCCAACGCAAGTGGTGCGAATGGGAGCGCGGACAAACTGCATGGTGTCGTAAATCGCAAGCCCAGCATAAACTTCTCCGCCGGGGCAATTGATAAACATTTGAATCTCGCGTTCAGGATTTTGCGAATCGAGTAGCAGCAATTGGGCAACCACCGTGTTTGCCATTTGGCTTTCGATGGGTGTGCCGACAAAAATAATGCGGTCTTTGAGAAGTCTCGAGTAGATGTCGTAGACACGTTCACCGCGTCCGGTTTGTTCTATCACGTATGGAATTACAGACATAGTAGGTAGTCTACCGTTTTTTTGGATGACGTTTGTACGACTGTTTTGCTCGAGGCACACAACTCAGCCTGCTCGAGGCACACAACTCAGCCTCTGCTCGAGTTGTCCTCATGAAGCCTGTTTAGACTGTTTTGAATGCGCTTTCTTCTTTTTTTCTTGGCACTGCTTGTGGCTTGTGGCACAAATGATGCCAAAAATGATGCCAATACAATAACGGTGGTCAACACTGCTTTGACTTTGGCGTACAACAACGAATCGTACTCTGAGGTATTACGGGTCACAGGTGGACAACGGGCATATACTTTGCGAATTGCCAAGGGGAAATTACCTGATGGTATTGTCTTACAAGGCTCGGAGTTAAAAGGTGCACCAAAATTGCAATTAAAGGTTAATGAACAAAAAACCTTTGAATTTACTTTAGAAATCATAGACTCGCGCAATGCTAATAAATTTCAGGATTTGCGTTTAGAAGTGCGTAACTTACCCGCCCCGAGTCTCGAGTGGAGCATCCCACCGACCCAAGTGCGCGACGAAGTACGGCTGCCCTTCATCCTTAAAATCCCTAAGAATGTCCGTTCAATGCGGGTCGCTATTGCCCTGCCAAGCGGAGCAAGCCTAAAACGTCTCGAGCCAAGTGCGGGTAGACCCTTAATGCTCTCTCGTCTCGAGGGCAATGTTTTAAGAATAGATGCAGCCTTATCCGAAGATATTCCTAGTGTGCGCCCAGCCACGGTTTTTTATCTGGTTTTGGCACTGGCAAAACCCTTAAAACTCGAGGGAAAAATAGGTTTTGAACTCAGAGCCAAGATTGTTTTATTGAGTAAAGCCGCCCTCGAGTTACCAAAACTACCAGCCCCAACCTCTCCCATCACGCCACCCACAGGAGACAAACCATGAAGTGCCTTTTGCCTTTTGCCTTTTGCCTTTTCTCCCTTGCCCTCGCCACCACTTACCCAAAACTGTCCTTAGAAACCCAACTCGAGCGAGCCGAAGTGATTGTCCGAGCCACGATTAAAGAAGTCAAACGCGAAGAACGCAATAAACGCCCGTGGATTGTCTATTTACTCGAGACCAAACAATACTGGCGCGGCGAGGGTTTACTGCCAAAAACAGCCGAAACCCCAAGTTTTGCGATTTATGGCTCAGATAAAATCAGACTCGAGGGCGCACCAAGTTTCAAAGTCGGTTCAGAATGGATTTTTTTACTGTATACCAAAAACTTTGACAGTCCGATTGTGGGTTTTAACCAAGGCGCATATCAACTTGAAGGCACAACAGTTCTAAGCACTGATGCCAAACCCGTGCAACTCGAGAATAAACCTGTGACTCGAGTTTCGTTTATTGCGGCGCTCGAAAAAATTCTTGGGGTGGTGCGATGAAGAAAAATTTGAAGTTCTATCTTCTTTTTTGCGTACTTTCATTCTCAGTTTTAGCTGCGCCTTTCGCCTTTACTGTAGTCAAAGATGGCGCTCCCGAAAATTTTGAGAAGTTGGTGCGTGAAGCCTTTGCTAAATGGCAAGCTGTGCCGAGTACCACGCTTAAAATAGATGCACCGAAAGTGGGGACGGCACTGCAATTTCGTTGGGGTGGCACAGAACCAGAACTGAACCCAGACCTTGCGACCCGCACAATTCTCGAGACGAGTAGCGACGGCAAAGAAAGCATTGTGGTCAGCATTAACCCAGATACAACTGACTTAGAGAGTGCCTTACTGCTCGAGACTGGGATTCGCCTTGGTTTACCGCTCGAGCCGATTTGGGATGGTAAACGCAGCATCACCGAAGCCGATATTACCTTGTTGCGTCAGCAGTATGCGCCTAACGGCGATTTAACCGCCGATGGCAAAGTCAATATAGATGACTTTGAAGTCTTTGCTAGGGAATTTGGTAAAAGCCAAACAGCAGGCGGAATCAAAGGGGATTTTAACGGCGATGGCAAAGTGGACAATGCCGATTTTGAGATTTTAAGAAGCAATTATGATTTCGGCAAACAACCGGGGATTGAAGAACCTAAACCAGCCGAACCAAAGCCCACTGAACCAGCCCCAACCGACCCTAAGCCAGTTGACCCAGCACCAACAGACCCGAATGCACCGCCTACAAAGTAGTGTTTGGCTATGGGCTATGAGCTAAACAGTCTTAAAATTTATTCTCGAGAAAACCGAAATAACTTAACGCCTTCGTGATTCCATAGCTTGCATGGCTTGGACGGCGGTTGTACCAGAGACAGCTTCAATCATTGTGATGCCGGAAATCGCACTGTACACCCAAAGTTGCTCGTCACTGCTGATAAAATGGTCTCGAGATTTGGTGTCTAATATCCAGGTGCTTAAATCACAATTGTCTGGCACATCCACCAGTGCAGATTTAATATGTGGCGAATTGAGGAAAACCATAATTTGCTTGGGCATGACGTAAAACTATCACAACCCAAGCGATAAACCTATTTTCCTGTCCAATTGGCACGGCGTTTTTCGATAAATGCCTGCATTCCTTCTTTTTGGTCTTGAGTACCAAACAAAAGCATAAAATTCTGGCGTTCGGTGCTTAAGCCTTGTTGTAAACTCTGCTCAAAAGCTGCATTGACACTGGCTTTGGCTGCGCGAACAGCCAAGGGCGCTCGAGCCGCGATTTGCTTGGCTAAGTTTAAGGCATGTTGCAGCAACACTTCGGGAGGGTAAACACTCGAAACCAAGCCAGCCTTTAGGGCTTCTTCGGCACTGAGCATTCGCGCATTTAAGACCATTTCCATAGCTAGGCTCTTACCAACGGCGTGGGTCAGGCGTTGCGTACCACCTGCTCCGGGGATAATCCCCAAGTTAATTTCGGGCTGTCCAAAACGGGCATTTTCAGCCGCAATAACAATATCGCAAATCATGGCGAGTTCTAAACCACCACCAAGCGCCACCCCAGCCACCGCCGCAATTAAGGGATTCGGGAAAGCTGCTATTAGTAACCAAACGGCATGACGGATCTGGGTCAGCATATCTGGCACACCAACCCCGCTCATCTCAGCAATATCTGCGCCAGCCGCAAATGCCCGATCCGAGCCAGTCAGCACCACCGCCCGCACAGTTTCATCATCAGCGAATTCTTTGAGCGCTGCCGCAATTTCGGTAATTGTGGCGCTGTTCAAGGCATTTAAGACCTTTGGGCGGTTGAGGCGAATAAGACGCACCCCATCAAATGGGGACTCGAGCAGGATATTTTCTGGCATAGGTTAAGTTTAGCGTAAAAGGAGGGTTAAAAGTTACGATAGTGTGTATTAACCGTGAGTGTGAGTGAGTGATTTACCGCTTGACATTTTATGGATTCAATTGTAGCCTTGTGGAGCGTCTGGGATGAGTCGCCTCGCGTCTTATCTTTGGGCTTTTAGCCCTAAACCCAGTCGCTTTTT
>JANNEE010000428.1:0-3976 GCA_031388325.1 Deinococcales bacterium | reverse complement strand
GCTTCGGAGCAGATTTCCATGGATAACTCGAGGGCGGTGGCTTTTGCACCATACGGGATATTATTCGGGAAAGCATACTCGACAAAGCCTTGTCTAAACCAAAGAATCTGGGCAAATAAATGCTCGAGTTCAAAAAAACTGCGTGGATTATCGAGCATCCCGATGATTTTCGTATCCGAAGCCAAACCACAAGTTGGCAGTGCCTCGAGATGACGATAATTGCCGATGGGCATGGACATTTCGATGCGTTCGGTGTTGTCGGACTGGACGGCTACGCCCGGCATTTTGATTTGAATTTCATCGTATCTTTTTGAGCAGAGTTTTTGTGAGCCGCGTGTGCCGGGTTCATATTCAACGTGCAGTAAACCAGCTTCCTCGAGTTGCTTGAGGTTAAAATTGACGGTTGAATGCGGTAAGCCCAGCGCCGATGCCAACTCCGAGACATTCAGCACATTATGCGATAACAAACCCAGAATCAGCATTCGTGTTTCACTGGCAAGGGCTTTGAGTACCGGCAAGGACGATTCGCCATCCACGATTAAGACTTTTGAACCACCAATGACCATTTTTACCCTCCAAAATTTGATTGTCGCAATTATAACATAAAAACTTGTTACAAACAAAATAGAGGTTTATTAAGTCTCGAGTTTTGGCTGGTCAAAATGTTCTATCAAAAATTAGGCTATCTCGAGTAAATTTATTGTCTTAAACAAGTTTTTCTCGAGTAAATAGATTGATGTATGATTACTAATTTGAATTTAAGCCCAGTCAACTAATCGGCAGAATCAGATTGGCTTTATAAAAAACTTGACTTATAACAATTTTTCTTGTTAGTATTAGCGTAGTCAAAAAATCAAATTGTTGTCAGTCGCAAGCGACCCAGCCCCGTCAGGTGGCGCTTTGGGGTCAAGAAAGGACACCATGACCTATTCAACTCATCCTCAGCCACAATTCGAGCGTGCCGCTTGGCACGACTTAAATGGTCTTTGGAAATTTGCTTTTGATTCCACTGCGCTCTGGCAAAACCCATCTGAAGTGACCTTTGATCGTCAAATTATTGTGCCGTTCGCACCAGAGAGCCACGCCAGTGGGATTGGTGACCAAGGTTTTCACTCGGTTGTTTGGTACAAGTTAAAACTTGCACTCGAGCAGGGGCAACGCCCACAAAATGGCTCGAGGGTACTGCTACATTTTGGCGCAGTGGATTACAGTGCCAAAGTCTGGGTGAACGGGCAATTGGTGACTGAGCATTGTGGTGGTCACACGTCATTCACTGCTGATATAACCGCCGCCGTTGGTGATTTTACAGCCCTTGAACTTGTGGTTCGTGCCGAAGATGACCCGCACGACCTGAGTAAGCCACGCGGCAAACAAGATTGGTTACTCGAGGCGCACGGCATCTGGTATCTACGCACCACAGGCATTTGGCAACCCGTCTGGCTCGAGCTTGTGCCAGCTTTGCGAATTGCCGAAATTGTTTGGACTCCTAACTTTGAAGGTTGGGCAATTGGTCTCGAGGTTGGGCTGTACGGCAAATTGAGCCAAGGTCTGGCGCTGCGGGTGCGGCTTTTTACTGAAACCAGCGAACTGATAAGCGATACTTACGGCTTAAAGAGTCTCGAGTTAAAACGTGAAATTGTTTTGCCAGACCCCGGAATAGACAACGCCCGCGACCTCTTTTTGTGGAGTCCAGAGCATCCGCAACTGATTTTTGCCGAACTAGAATTGCTGGACTCAACTGGGGCTGTGCTTGATTCAGTGCGTTCTTACACAGCATTACGCAGCGTCGAGGCTCGAGCCAAACAGTTTTGGCTCAATGGTCGTCCGTATTTTTTGCGAATGGTACTCGACCAAGGCTATTGGGCAGAAGGCATCATGACCGCCACCGACCCACAACTGCGAGCCGATGTTGAACTGACCAAACAACTTGGTTTTAATGGCGCTCGCAAACACCAGAAACTCGAGAATCCACGTTGGTTGTACTGGTGTGATGTGTTGGGCTTGATGGTCTGGGAAGAAATGCCAAGCGCCTACAGCTTTAGTAACTCGAGTGTTGAACGGCTGGTTGCCGAATGGACACAAGCCATCAAGCGTGACCGTTCGCATCCATGTATTGTCGCTTGGCTACCAATCAACGAATCGTGGGGTGTACCAGATTTAGCCAAAAATGCTGCCCAACGTGATTTGGTACGCACGCTGTACCACCTGACCAAAGCCCTTGACCCAACCCGCCCTGTCATCGGCAATGATGGCTGGGAATGCGTGGTGTCCGACATCATCGGCATTCACGATTACGACCACGACCCACAGCATTTGGTGCAACGCTATGCCAATCAAGCTGCCTTGACTTTGAGCCTAGAAACTTTCCAACCCGGCGGGCGGGCGCTGACTATTGAAGGCTTTAGCCGCGACCAAGAACCCGTTATCATCAGCGAATTTGGCGGTATTGCTTACTCCCAAAACAACATGGGTTGGGGCTACAGCCGCGCCACTGATGCAAGCAGTTTTCTCGAGCAGTACAAGGTAATCCTCAATGCCATTCATGCTTGCCGAGCGACCCTGAGCGGTTTTTGTTACACCCAATTAACCGATACCTACCAAGAAGAAAACGGACTGCTTTTTATGAACCGCACCCCCAAAGCCAATCTCGAGCAACTTTCGGCAGCCACACGAGGACAATTTCTTGTTCTTGAACCCCATTCAAACCCATTGGGTTATTCGCACGGTTGGCTCGAGCGCCAGCAAACAATAAAGGAGGCATTATGAAAGTCAGCACCTCGGTTAAACTTGCCATTGGATTTGGAATTCTTGGAATAGCGGCTGTTGCCGTTGCCCAAGGCGTGACCACCTACAAAGGACCAAAAGTCGAAATTACTTATCTGCACGGTTTTACGGGTGCAGACCGCCCCGTCATGGAACAACTGGTTAAAAGTTTTAACGATGCCAACCAAAACATTGTGGTTAAAGCCACAGCGCAACCTTGGGGGACAACTTGGAATCAAATCGAGCCATTGGTTGCCGCCGGACGCGCCCCAGATGTGGCAGTGATTAACGAAGACCAAGTGACCCGCTTTATTGCCCGTGGCGCACTGACCGAAATGACTGCTTCGATGCTGCGAACGGCTGGTATAGATAAAGGTCGGTTCTACGCGCCATTATTTGCCACTTCGGATTACAAAGGTAAATCTTATGGTGTGCCAGTCTCGAGTGTCGCTTATGTGATGTTCTATAATAAAGCACTACTGAAGAAAAACGGGATTGCCAGCCCTCCAAAAACCCGAGCCGAATTGTTAGCTGCCGCCAAAGCCTGCACTTCCGACAAAGCTGGTAAAAAACCAGGCGAAGCCGGATTTGACGGCAAGAACCTCGAGACTTGGGGCATTAGCCTGTACAACAACTGGGTTGGCGCTCGACTTGCCTACAGTGCGATTTTGCAAAACGGTGGCAGCCTGACCGACAAAGACAACAACGCTGCCTTTAACTCGCCGGCTGCCGTCGAAGCAGTGCAATTTTTGGTAGACCTGATTCAAAAAGAAAATGTCGCCCGTAGCAACGCCACCGAAGAAGCCGAACTGGCAGCCTTCTCCCAAGGCAAGGTTTGTATGTTCCCATCTGGACAATGGTACTTAGACCGCTTTGAGAAAAACCCAGATTACGCCCTGACTTTTGTGCCACGCATCGGCAGTAAACAGGATGCCACTTGGGGCGGCTCGAGCCACCTGACCCTGCCCAAACAACCTGCCAATTACGACCGCAACAAACGCACGGCTGCCATGGCGTTTATCAACTGGATGAGCCTTCCAGCCCAAAACCTGAGTTGGACTGCCACGGGCAGCTTACCGGTAATGAAAGCCGTCGCCGACGACAAACGCTTTGATGGCATGGCAATCAGTGGGATTTTTGACAAGCTCGGCAATGTTTTTGCCACCTCTGGATTCCCTTGGGGCGGACAAGTCTTAGGACCATTTGATGGCGC
>JANNEE010000413.1:0-7544 GCA_031388325.1 Deinococcales bacterium | reverse complement strand
AACATCATTTGCGGTTTTGCCCGTCTGGCTGGGCGTTCGGTTGGCATTGTTGCCAACAACCCACGTTTTATGGCGGGGGTTCTCAACATCGATGCCTCAGACAAAGCCGCACGCTTTATTCGCACCTGCGATTGCTATAACCTGCCGATTGTGACCTTGGTGGATGTGACTGGGTTTTTACCTGGTGTGACCCAAGAACACCAAGGCATTATTCGTCATGGTGCAAAAATGCTTTATGCCTATGCCGAAGCCAGCGTACCAAAAATTACTTTAATTACCCGAAAATCCTACGGTGGGGCGTACCTCGCCATGAACAGCCGAGACATGGGCGCAGATGTTGTCCTCGCCTATCCAAACGCGGCTGTTGCGGTCATGGGGGCAGAAGGGGCAGCCAACATTATTTACCGCCGAGAAATCCTAAAGTCCGATAACCAAGCCGCGACTCGAGCCGAAAAAATTGCCGAATACAAACAAGCCTTCGATAACCCCTATGTCGCAGCCGCCAGAGGCTACATAGATGATGTCATCCACCCCGAAGACACCCGAATTCATTTAATTATGCACCTCGAGATGCTACACGGCAAACGTGAAGAACGCCCCTTCAAAAAACACGACAACATACCTTTGTAAAAACAGGAGGAAAGAGAAAGGACTGATGTTGACCTTTTCCTCTTTCCTCCTGTTTTCTTTCCTCTGTCATTACTCGTCTTCACTACGTCCAAAGAATTCGGCAAGTCCGGGCTTTTCGGCTTCTCGCTCAAAGGTCTGGCTGCCGTCTGGCAAGAGTCCGGCTCGAGACAGGGTTTGGATGGTACTGAGTTCACTAATAGCTTCTCGAGGCAGTTCAGTGGGAATTTGGTGATCCAAGCTGTGCAGTGCGCCTTTTGAGAAACGGTAGACTTCGGTGTAACGCTCGCTGATAACTACCAGAACTTCGGCGAGGTCTGAGAGTGGAACAGCCAGTTCTTCGATGTCGCTGATGTCCTCAGATAACTGTTCGGCATAAACGCTTACCCAGTCTTGGCGCGGCACAAGAATGATCATCGATTCGGGCAGCAGCAACGGCTCGAGGCAACCCCGAACGTGACTTAGGTCGGCTTTGATGTGCAGCGAGACGCTCATGGGTGATTGTATTACATTTGCTTAAAGAAGGTTGGGTATTCTTGAGAAAACTATGCAGCGCAAAATTCCTCTTTTCTCTTTTTTATGGTGTCGGTAAGAACCCAACTGCGATTCTCAAGCCGTCCCTAGCAAACATCACAAAGCCGCCGGGAACAATCACTGATAACACATCGTCAAAAGCACGTCCGCCCGCGCCGGGCGCAAAGGCATACATCTTGCCTAGGTTATCGGTACGAATCGTAAAGGCTCGTCCCATGATTCGCACCGTCACAGGTTCGCCTCGGTAAGAAACCAGAATCACTTCTTCAGGTGAACGTAAATCCAATCCTTCGGTAAATTCACCTGTTTGGGTGTTCATGGCTTGGGCAAAGATTTTAGCGAGGACATCAGCACGGCTTGGGCTGTCATCTTCGTTTAGCACTTCGGCGGCGGTGGCAAAGCTCTTCTCGAGTGTGCCAACCGGTGAGCGCAAGAGGCGTTCTAAAATTTTTTCAGAAGCATTACGCGCATATTTTAATAGGTTTTCTTCGGGTGCGGTGGCATAGGTTGTGCCAGTCTCTGGGTGATACTCGCGTGGTTCGATGCGTCTGTCCCTAATCCAAGAAACGGTGGCTCGCATCAAACGCATGTTCATAAAGTTATAGGTTGGGTCGAGCAGTACCGCCGTACATTTGGCAATGGCAAGTAAGTGCCATAAGCCGCCACCATCTCGGTCTCGAAGCTGCATCAGCACATAAGGGGTTGCGCCAGCCGTATCGGTAAAAATACGAATTTCACGACCCTCGAGTGGAATAACTGCCCCATTTTGAATTGGGTATTCGGCTTCACCTAGGGCAATCACCCAACCTTCAGGGCGGTTAATCAGTTGCAAATTGGTGTTGCCAAACTGTAGTTCGGTGCTTCGGGTTAATCGCAACACCAATTGGCGGGTGTCGGGCAGAATCGTCTCGAGCTTTCGGCTTTCAGATTGCGCCCCGTAGACCTGAGCGGGGTACACAATGTCTTTGTCTTTGCCACCGTAACGAGCCGGCAAGCGTTCAATCAAATGCCCAAATAAGGTATCCACGGCTGCCAGTAACATTTTGCGTTCGTTTTGTAAGCCTTGGGCTTGTTCACGTTCCTTAGAAGTGGCTTGTTCAAGTTGCCGATTTAATTTACTAAGCATCTCTGATTTGGCTTCGGGATTCATGTTTTCGCGCCGCACTTGGTCTATGGCATTGGTGATTTCTCTGGGGCTGGGTTGAACTGGTGGGGGTGCTTCACCCGCCAAATGGTCGTTGGCGACTGCCATCGCAAAACGCCGCAAGTAGGACAGCACCTCGGTTTCGGGCAAACGAATTTTAGGGTATTCAACTGAAAAATCCACAATATGATGCAGCAAGGAACTCATTAAGCCGTCTACAGCTTCGCCATCGGAGAGTCGAATCACATTATCATTGGGGTCTGGGACAGCCGAAGCGACTTTTAATTTTGATAAATTCAAATCCGAAACAAAGGTCGGTTGTTCGGCATACTGGTCAAGGTTATGCAGCACCGCATAAATCAGACGAAGCACTGGACGATTGGTTTCTGAACGCCATTTTTTACCCTGCTCGAGCAATTCTTCGTTTTGTTCTGCCCGCCAGACCCGCATCCCCAAAACCCGCAGCACTTCGCCTTCTTCGTCTAAGAATTCTGGCACTTGTGGTACTTCGTTGATGTTAGCAGGGGCAGCTTCGGTCAGTAAAAACCCTTCGCCAATCCCAATCTCGAGACCTTGAGGTTCAATCACTTGCATGTTACTGACAGGGGCGGCACTTTTTTCGCGTAAGTTGCGATCAGCCGTGCGAAAACGCCGCATCAATTGGCTGCTCATGGTGGTACTGCTCAAGACATCACGCAATTCGCGCACCGACTGCTTACCGCCGCGTGGGTCACGACGTTCGAGCATATCAGCCACCTTATACTCGTACAGTTCTACCAGAAGTTGCGGGTCGGTTTGGCTCACGTTGCACAGTATACGCGGTTTAGCAACTTTTCGCTTTTATGCAAATGGTTAAATTTCACAGACATGAGACCAACAGCCGCTTACACTGTGCGAATATCAGTTTTTCTAGGAGCAGTCTTCATGTTCAAATCCACTGTTTTATCCCTGAGCGCTTTTGCTTTTGCCGCCGCCTGTAGCCAACCTGCCCAAACAGGGGTAATCCCCATCATCAACCAACTCGAGTTAGCCCAAACCCACGTTATACCAGCACAAGGTAAAAGCTGGGCTGGCGAAAAGTTAGCCAAGTACAACCTCCATTTGGTGGGAAACCGCGAAGCCTTGGTGCTGCTCAGTTTTGACCCTAGCCAAGAAATAGAAAAACCTGTCTTAGAAGCCTTGGTGTCTGGTCAAAAAGTCGGAGAAATCGCCCTCGAGCCACCCAGTGCTTTGCCCAAAACCGAATCTGGAGGCGCGGCGTACAGCAGCACAGCTTATTCAGCACGGCTCGAGAAAACTTGGGTTCAACCGGGGCTAGAATTGCGGGTTCGGTCTGGTGGGCAGTTTTCTGCCTCCCAAGCGGTTCGGGTTGGCGCACCAAGTGAATTTACAATCCAGACCTTGCCATTTTATTTATTTGGCTTGAACGAAACGGCTGTGCCTCTAAGTCAAACTGCGACTGCTAATCAAGCCACCAAAGACGAATACTTTGCCAAGCACCCGATAGCCAATTTGCAAATTCAGAACCATGCCGCCCAAAAAGTGGTTTGGTCATACATTGTGGTCGGTCCGCGAGAAGGACGAGCCGCCCAAAAAATGCTGTACAAAGAACAGCAAGGCGATGGTTTTGCAGTCATGAGTGCCATTCTAAATACCTTAAGTGCAATCCGAAATGCCAATGGTGATGATTCGCTCAGCAGCCATTATTATGCCCCGTTATTGATGGCAAACCAAGCAGGGCAGTACAGCAGCCCCGGTGGTGGTTTAGGCGGCGGCAACCTTGGCACAGGCGATTATGCCTACGCGGGTATTTTTGTTCACGAGGCGGGTCATGCTTTTGGAATGCCCCATGCCAACGATGGTTATGTGGCTGGTAATTACCCCTATATTGGCGGCAGCTTAAAAGGCTCGAGTTGGGGCTATGACCAACAAAAAAACCAATTTCTCGCGCCAACTGTACCGAGTTCTGCCAGTACCTTCAAAAATTGTGCCACCGATAATTTCCCAATGGGGCGGCAATTTGATGTGCAATTACGTTGTATTAAACAAGACCCAATGCAGTCTGGCGCGGGCGACCAAGCGGCTGGTGATAAGTACACGATGTTCTCGGATTTTAACGCCAGTTTAATTCAACACTACTTTGAAGGCACAACCACGATTAGCAATAACCAACGCACTTACAACAGCGGACGGGTATTTCTTAATCCCAATTCGCCAACTGGCTACAGCCGTTGGGACAGTCTAGACTCGAGTCTTGTGCCAGTCGAAACCAAAACCACCAATAAGGGACTGTACGGTTTAGACAATGGTTTACCAATCACTCGAGATGTGCCAGTCCGAAGCATTGTTATCAGCGCCAACCTTGCCAGTATTGCGGACACCTTTACCGAAGATGTCGCCAAACCCAAACTCAGTTACCAAGACACCATTACTTATAATCCAGACACGACCCAGATTTACGAACCAATTAACTACACAGGTAATTTACGCCGTGTCATAGACCCAAAAAACCCAGCCGACCTTGCTTCTATCGTTCCAGACACCAGTCTAAACCCTTGGTATTGTCGCAATAGCGGCTGTGATTACAGCTTAAAAATCACTTTTAAGGACTCGAGTGAACAGTGGATGGTCTTGCAAACAGCTTTTCGGGGTTGGTTTAGCCCAGACATCAACCCAGAAGCAGCCAATCCAGTAAAATCTCAGAGTTACCGCACTTGGGGTGTGAATATCTCGGCGGCTAAAGAACTCGCCAAACTCGAATTGCTCGAGACCCCAGAAGTTTGGAAAGGCTTACCCGCCAGCCTTAAAGTGGTGGCTTCTCGAGTTTTTAACTGATCACACAGGTTAAACTGTTGGCGTGAAAAAACCTTGGCTGGCTGTGCTTCTTTTGGTTTCAAGTGTTGTCGCCTTGGCAAGCACCTATACTGTCCAGTTTGGTGATACACTTTTTAGCATTGCTCAGACACACGGCATTACAGTAGACGAATTGAAGCGCTTAAATAACCTCAGCAGTAACGAAATTCGTCTTGGACAAGAATTGAATGTACCAACTCGAGCCGTTCCTAGCGCGGCTGTACCTAGTTCATTACGGGTTACTGCACCTAGCTCGAGCCGTTGGAAACTGCTAACCATCAAAGGCATTGGGGTTGGCTCGAGCCTGACGCACCGCGAAGCTGCCATTCCGGGCGACCCTGTGCTGATTCGTCTTAAGGGTGTAATTGCGGGCAGACCAATTGTTTATTGGGGTAAAGAAGAATTGGTTATGACCCCAGATGGCAAAGACTGGGTTGGCATAGGACGTGAACTGCTGGGCGAAAAACCCAAGGTGATTCCAATTCAAGCTAACCTTGGTGGCGAAGTGATCAACTCGAGTATCAAATTACTCCCAGACCCACAAGCCGTGCAGAATGTCTTTATGAGCCAATCGGTGCTGTCTACCCTAACCGAAGAAAACCGCGCTCGAGAACGCAATATCCTTAATGCTGCCCATAAAAAATCTGAAAGCACCGCCCGTTTATGGAATAAGCCCTTTGTCTATCCACGTCCGCAAGTCTTTACCAGTCCTTTTGCCCAAGCTCGGTTTTACAAAAAAGATGATGTCGTCAATTATCATTATGGCTTAGATTTGGCAGGGAAAATGAATGACCCAATTTATGCCAGCAACGATGGCATTGTTGAAGTAGCAGGGTTCTACCCAATTCGTGGTGGACTCAGTGGAATTAACCACGGAGCGGGCGTGGTCAGTTTATACTTTCATCAGAGCCAAATTTTGGTCAAAGTCGGACAACGCATAAAAAAAGGGCAGCTAATCGGCAAAGTTGGCAACACTGGTTTTAGTACCGGACCGCACTTACACTGGGAAATGCGGGTTCGTGCCGAAGCCACTGACCCCGAGCAATGGGCAAACAGAATTTTCCCATTATAAGTTTATCACCTCCTGAACATATTTTTTTGTAAATCTAGACGTAACGCTGACATCACACCGTTTTTTCTAAGATGACTTGGTTCTAAGGAGTAACTCATGAAAAAAATTATTTGCTTGACTTTGGCTCTATCCTGTGCAGCAATGCTCACCGCTTGCCCTAGCCCTAATAACGAAGCGGCGGTTCTGCTCGAGGAATCTAATGCGCTTGGTGATAATGCTAATGATGATGTTGAGGAGTACGCTGTCACACTTGGGGTTTTTGAAAGTGGTGGCGCTCCATTATCGGCTGAACAAAGTGGCTTTTCTATTCAAGCCGTAGCGAACCCATGTCGCAGTGTCAGTGCGGGTGCAGTCACCGACACCGATTCGGATAACATCCCTGATGATGTCACTTACAGCTTTAACAAAGCCAATTGCACCAAACAATTGGCGGGTGGCGCAACGTTTACAAGGGGCGGTAGTAAACGCATCCAAGACACCGATAACACCAACAATCGCAGCCACAGCGAAACACTTTCTGGTCTCGAGTCTGTTTGGACACGCACCCTGAATGGTAAAAATGTGGTCTTTACCGCCACCCGCAATGGCACACGGAACATCACCCAAGGCACTGCCACCAGCCTGACTCGAGTTCATGATGTCAACGGCTCTTCGGTGCGAACCACCGATGGCAACGCAGGACTAGGTGTGCTTTGGCGCAACCAACTGAGTATTGCTTATACCGCAGGCGGCAACAGTACCATCAGTAATACCGCCGCCCTTCCAGATGGCACACTGAACATCTCGGGGACTTGGACTTCAACACGCGGTACACGACCACAACGGGTGTTTACGGTTTCTGGTACGGGCTTGGGGTTTAATAAAGAAAGCACCTGCAATGCCAGACGAATTGTCAGTGGCACACTGACTTTAACCGACTCCAAAGGCACGGTCAGCATCACTTTTAATGGCTGCAACACTGCCCCAAGTGTGGTTTTTGCGCCTATCAGTAACTAAGACCATGAAAATGCGGTTTTTAGCCGTGCGGAGTGTTACCTAAGACGACTTCAATGCCAAACGAACATTGCCTTGGCAGGTCTCGAGCAGCGCCAGCGCAGCCTCGGCGGACAAGTGTTTTTTGAGCATTACAATCGCAGTTTTGACATTCCAACTAGCTTGGCTTAATGCCGCTTCTGCCATATCGTCGGTCACACCCGTCGCCAGCCGAGTCAGACGTATGGCTCGAGCCACGAGCTTGATGTTGGTGGCTTGTAAATCCACCATTAAATTTCCGTAGACTTTATGTAAACGCACCATGATGCCACTGGACAAGGT
>JANNEE010000403.1:0-1548 GCA_031388325.1 Deinococcales bacterium | reverse complement strand
TACACTTTTTACAGCAACCGCACCCGTGGTGAGTTTGAGTACAACACCCCCGAAAAGTGGTTACGCCTGATTTCACCGCATTTTTTCTTGACTCGAGTGACCGCTAAAATCAGTCTGCATCACGGCAGCGCCGACGAATCCGTTCCATATGCGTGGAGCATCAGTTATTGCCAAACCATGAAACGTTTGGGTAAAAATATTTCGTGTTACGGCTACAATGGCGCACCACATTTGTTTGGGCGTGGCTCGAGACCTGACATACTCTTTCAAGCTCGAGTCAAAACGTTCTTTGATGAATCTCTCTAAAGGGATATGTTATGAGTACCAAAGAAAGATTGATTGAGTCCTTAGAAGATGCTTTACAAGTGACCCAAAAACGAATTTTCGAGTTGCGTTTGGTGAATGATGATGATACCGAAGCGAGTTTATACGCCCAGACGCAGATGCTTCGTGCAAAAGCCGACAGTTTGATTGAATTACTTGATACCGAAGCGGAAGTGGCTTAAGTTATTGCCAAGTACCGTCTTGCCCAACAGTCAATCTCAGCTATCACTTGCTGCATGGCAAATCCTGCTTCGGTCAGTTCGTAACTGGTGCGCGGTGGCATGTAACTTTCGATGGTTTTTAGGACAATCCCATTTTTCTCGAGCATTTCTAGGCGCTCTGATAAGGTGCTTGGGTTGCAGTTGCCAATCGCTCGGCGCAGTTCATTAAAGCCTTTGGGATTCTCGAGCAAGGAACGCACAATGTACAGCACCCATTTTTCTTGCAAAATACCAATGGCTTGCACGGCGGGACATAACCCTGTGCTGTGTTCATTTTGAAGGCTCTCGAGGACAGCAAGTTCTGTCATGAGAATATCATAGCACCTTTGGATGTATTTTAGTTTACACAATGTACCAATATATTTTATATACTGCTCTCAAGTTCGGAGCGCTACAAAAAATCCGAACATTAAGGAGAAACAATCATGAGCCAAACTTGGAATATAGACCCATCCCACACCAGTCTCGAGTTCGCCGTTCGCCATATGATGATTAGCACCGTGCGCGGTAGTTTTAAGGTCAGTGGTGGCGGGGTAGAACTGGACGAACAAGGTAAATTGCTTGGCGTAGAAGCCACCATCGAAACCGCTTCGGTCAATACCAAAGATGCCCAACGTGACGGGCACCTGAATTCTCCAGACTTTTTTGACAGCGCCAACCACCCTAATATCACCTTCAAAAGCACCAATATTACGACCTTGGGCGACAACAACTATAAAGTTGAAGGACACTTAACAATTCGCGGCGAAACCAAAGCTGTGACTTTAGATGTCGAAACCAGCCAGCAAGCCAAAGACCCGTGGGGCAATACCAAAATTGCTGCCTCTGGCACAACCAAAATCAGCCGTAAAGAATGGGGTTTGGTTTGGAACACTGCCCTCGAGACTGGCGGGGTCTTGGTCGGCGATGAAGTGAAAATCACGCTGGATGTCCAAGCCGCCGCACCAGCCGCCTAAATGATAAACCAGATGGCTTGGGCGAATTCTCGAGCCATCTGTTATTT
>JANNEE010000297.1:0-1931 GCA_031388325.1 Deinococcales bacterium | reverse complement strand
ATTCCGAGTGACAGAGGTGTGACATCGAGCAGCAGCACGTCCTTGACTTCGCCTTGCAGCACGCCGGCCTGGATAGCCGCGCCAACTGCCACGGCTTCGTCCGGATTCACATGTGGAGTTCTGCCGTTAAATCCACCACGCTTGTGTCGTAGACCACGACCCTTGTTCGCACGGCAGGTAGGCTAGCGAGAACCGCTCCAAACACACCCGCGTAGACCACGCTTGAACCCATTGAACCGCTTTGATCTAAGCACAAAATAATATCGCGCAGACTCGAGCGTTTACGCCCAAAACCAATTTTAATTTCTGGCACAATACTCTGGTAATCGGGTTGGTAATGCTTTAGGTTAGCCCTGATGGTTTTAGTCCAATCCATTTCGGTGTGCTTTGGGCGGCGATTACGAATGGCACGGTTGAGGCTACCAATCACCGCCTCTCGGGTTTTTTCAGCTAGTTTTTTCTCGAGTTCATCCACTACTTTTCGTACAATCAGCCGAGCGGTTTCTTTGGCTTTTTGCGGCATGATGTTTTTTAGGGCTAATAACGTGCTGACCATATGCACATCTGGAGTGACGGCTTCCATCATCTCTGGCTCGAGTAGCATTCGTTTTAAGCCAAGGCGGTCAAAGGCATCGCGCTGCATCACCCGTACCACACTGCTGGGGAAAAATTCGCGGATGTCGCCAAGCCAACGGGCGACTTTGGGTTGGGATTTACCCTTACCGACATTGTTACGGTTTTTTTCTTTGTCTTCGGGCGACATCGGTTTCGTGTCACCATCGCCGTACAAAGACTCGAGCGCGAGGTCAATACGTTGGTCGGCTGCGCCACACGTACCGCATGAATCATCGGCGGCGCTGCCAAGCAGCAAACGCCAACGGCGCAAGCGTTCGGTTTCAAGGCTCACTCGAGACTCCAATCAATTGGGGTTTTCAGGGCTGCATTAATTTTAGAAAACGGCTGAGAACCAAAAAAACCATTCCGTGCCGAGAGCGGCGAAGGATGGGCGCTCTGAATGACTGTGTGCTTTTTGGTATCGATCAACTCGAGCTTTTTCTGGGCATGAGCGCCCCACAAGACAAAGACCACGGGTTCTGGTTTGGCACTGACTGCCTTAATGATTGCATCGGTCAGGTTCTCCCAACCTTTGCCTTTGTGTGAAGCTGCCTCGTGCGCCCGAACCGTCAGCACAGTATTGAGCATCAGCACACCCTGACGCGCCCATGACTCGAGAAAACCATGTTTGGCTCGTGGCACACCCAAATCTGTCTCGAGTTCTTTGTACATGTTGACCAAACTCGGTGGGATTTTCATGCTACGCTGCACCGAAAACGCCAAGCCATGCGCTTGATTGTCGTCATGGTAGGGGTCTTGACCAACAATCAGCACCCGCACAGCCTCAAACGGCGTGAACTCGAGCGCAGAAAAGACTTCGGATTCTGGGGGGAAGACTGAATGTGCTTTACGTTCAGTCTCGAGAAACGCCTCGAGTTTGGCGATGTAGGGCTTAGAAAATTCTGGCTCGAGGGCGGCTTGCCATGATGCGGGGATTTGGGATTTCAGGGACATGACTTTCTCCTTTTGGGTGGGATGGTGGTAGTAGGGCGAGGCATACCTCGCCCCTACGGTTTACGGTTGGATGCCCAGCATTTGATGGATAAACGGGATGACTTGTTCGGCTCGGGTGGCATCTATATTTTGGGTGGTGTGAAAAGTGCTTAGCTGCCTTGGGGTTTTGACTTTCTGCCCGATGTCGTGGCGTTCGCCTACTTCAAAACTCGAGAAGGTACGGCGCATCAGGGGCAAAATAGCAATGAAGGCTTCGGGCGTAAGGTGTTGCACCCACGAGTCCAATACACCAAACAGTGCATCATCGTGAACCAAGACCAAGCCCGAGCCGCGCAAGAAGCCATCTGTCCATGCTGCCACTT
>JANNEE010000296.1:0-5024 GCA_031388325.1 Deinococcales bacterium | reverse complement strand
GGGGTTCTTGGCATGGTCATTCCAGAATTGGTCAGTCCATACTTTGCCGAAGTTGCAAGGGCTGCCGCCGATGAAGCCAGTCAATGTGGTTTTGACCTTGGTGTTTTTACAACCTCGCGTGATGTGACTCGAGAACGCGCCCGTATTGGGACGCTGCTGGGTGGTTTAGCCGATGGTTTGTTGGTGGTTGTGCCAAGCGGCAACGAAAAGTTCTTATTGTCGCTCGAGCGAAGCCGTGCTCCAATTGTGCTAATCAACCATTTTGGAGTTCAAACCCACCTGCCAATGGTACGCGCCGATAGCTACCTTGGGGCGAAAGCGGCAATTTTGCATTTACTTGGTTTAGGGCATCGGCGGATTGGTTTTGTGACTGGGGCAAGTGGTTCAAGCCAAGCGGCTGAGCGTTTACGCAGTTACCGAGAAGTGCTGGCAGCGCAAGGTTTACTCGACGAAAACCTGATTCGCCAAGGTAATTTTACGCAACGTGGTGGGTTTGAAGCGGCTCGAGAATTACTTTTAGTACCAGAATTACCAACCGCTATTTTTGCCGCCAGCGATGTGACCGCTTTTGGCGTGATTGATGCCATCAAAGACAAAGGTTTACGAGTCCCAGATGATATTTCGGTGGTTGGATTTGATGATATTCCAGCCGCTAGTCAAGTCCACCCAGCCCTCACCACAGTGCGCCATCCTGTCCAAGCCATGGCACAAGCCGCGATGCAACTGATTCTCGATGCCTTTGCCGATAAACCAGTTAGAGACACCCTGATTGAGTTCCCAAGCGAGTTAGTGATCAGGGAATCTACTAAAGCTATTCAATTATAGGAGTAATGTATGAATGCCAATGTGGTGATTAGAAGAGGTGTTAAACCCAAAACTCAGCCTGTGCTGGCGCGTTTTTGGCGAGCGCGAATGTTATTTTTGATGTTATTACCGGGCTTGTTGTACTTTGTGCTTTTTCGCTATTTGCCTCTGCTAAACGCTCAAATTGCCTTTAAGGATTTTCAACCGACGCTTGGCGTGTGGGGCAGCCCTTGGATTGGCTTTCAACACTTTTTATCGTTCTTTAATTCGTTTTACTTTTCGCAACTGATGACCAATACCCTGATAATCAGTGTGCTTAAGCTGGTCATTGGCATTCCACCCGCGATTATTCTTGCCATTGCCATTCATGAAAGCAGTTTTAAGCGCTTGGGTCGTTTGGTACAAACCGCTACCTATCTGCCTCATTTTTTATCTTGGGTGATTGTTTTTGGTGTGTTGCTCGCCATGCTTAGTCCAAGCGAAGGTTTAATCAATAAAGGCATCGTTAGCACAGGAGCAGACCCAATCGGATTTTTGACTGACCCTAATTATTTTCGCTGGGTGGCTATTTTTTCTGATATTTGGAAAGAAACAGGTTGGAGTGCCATTTTGTACTTGGCGGCTTTAATCGGCATCAGCCCAGATTTATACGAAGCCGCCCAAATGGACGGGGCGACACGTTGGCAACGGATCCGTTTTATATCATTACCGGGCTTACTGGACGTAATTATTTTAGTGACTTTACTGCGACTTGGACATATTTTAGATGCTGGTTTTGGACAGATTTTTATTCTTTATTCTTTGCCTGTTTATAGCGTAGCGGACATTATAGACACATGGGTTTACCGCCAAGGAATTCAGAATTTTGAATTTGGTATGGCAACGGCTGTTGGCTTATTCAAAGGTTTGATTGGCTTATTGCTGATTGTCACAGCCAACCGAATTGCACGGCGCTTTGGTGACAGGGGCTTGTACTAAGTTTAGCTACTAGCTGCTAGTTATTAGCTTCTAGCTTCTACGGTATTTCTCGAGCATATAAAAAGTTTTTCTGCCTAGGTGTAAATAGCAATAAAGTTTAAATTCTTACTGCCTGTGATTCTCGAGATTGTTCAAAACAGAGTTTTTTGATTTTTCCGTAGGGGTGAGGTATGCCTCGCCCGCCCTGAGTAAACCGTTTTTTGGTCTATTTCTTACTGGCGAAAATGAAAGGGTGTATATGATTAAATTTCCTAAAATAAGTCGAGCTGATCGTCCTATCGAATTTTCTGTGGTTGCTTTTTTGGTTGTTACGCTGCTGATTACGGTTATTCCGTTGTGGTATGTGTTGATGATTTCGTTCACGCCACTTGGCTCGAGTCCAAAATTACTGGCACTGCCTTGGGAATGGTCATTTCGAGCCTACCAAGAATTACTGGCACAACCGGCTTTGGTTCGGGCGGGCTTAAACAGCATCATTTTAACGGTTGGTGGGGTACTGATTAGCTTAACCATGACGGTACTGACAGCTTATCCGTTATCGCGTAAAGATTTGCCGTTTCGGGGTTTTTTTACGGGCATGATTTTATTTACTTTTCTTTTTAGCGCAGGTTTAATCCCAAATTATTTGGTGATTCGGGATTTGGGTTTACTGAACACCTATTGGGCAATTTTACTCAACGGAGCGGTCAGTGTTTACAACTTATTTGTGATGAAAAGTTTTTTCCAGAACTTACCTGAAAGTCTCGAGGAAGCGGCTAAAATTGATGGGGCAACTGATTTACAGGTTTTGTGGCATATCGTCTTGCCATTGTCGCGTCCAATTTTAATGACCATTGGTCTATTTTATGCAGTCACCAATTGGAATGCTTTTTTTGAACCGATTTTATTCCTCGCAGACCGCAATATGATGCCTTTGCCAGTGGCATTGCGCGATATTTTACTGGGCTTAAATAGTGCTGAATATGTTGAATCCACGGCGAATCAAGTGGCATCTTCTGATGCCCTAAAGATGGCGGCAGTGGTCATAACAACCATTCCAATGTTGGCGATTTATCCTTGGATACAACGTTACTTTACGCAAGGTGTGTTACTTGGTGGTGTCAAAGAATAGTTAAGTAGTAAAGGAGTTTTTATGAAAAAGTGGCAAGTGTTATTTGGAATCGTCGCAACGGCTGGGGCTGTTGTTGGTCTGGCGCAACTTGGTACAGCCCAGTCAGGGCTAACCGACATCAGTCTGGCGTTAAACATCGCTAACCCAGAATCACCTATTCCGGCTGCAAATTGGGATACATGGACAACCATTAAGGACAAAATCGGAGTCAACATCAAGTTTACCTCCCTGCCTGCCGCCGCCGATGGTGACACCAAACTTGGCGCATTGGCAGCAGCCAACGATTTACCCGATTTGTTCGAGGTGCGTAACCCAAATTTATTTGATCGTTTGGTACAGCAAGGTCAACTTGCCTCGGTCTCGAGCATAACCGCCTTGATGCCGCGTCGTAATGCAATGCGTTACACCGACCGCAAACGCAATTCTCTAGCCACGGTAAATGGTGTTCAGTATGGTTTTCAAGAACCAGCTGCCTTAAGCCGTCAATATGCAATCAGTATTCGTAAGGACTGGCTTGAAAAACTGGGTCTAAAAGCCCCGACCACGCTCGAGGAATTTTATGAAGTCGCCAAAGCCTTCACCGAGCGTGACCCTGATGGGAACGGCAAAAAAGACACCTATGGTTACGGTGGTGTGATTGACTATGACACCTCTGGTGTTTTACCGGGACTTGGTTTAGGCAATCATTTCCAATGGATTTATGGGGCGTATGGTGTGGCTGGAACTTGGAACTACAAAGCCAAGAATTTTAACGCCAATGTCAAAGACCCAAATTACCGCAAAGCCACCGAATACATTGCCAAATTGGTCAGCAATAAACTGATTGACCCAGACTGGGCAACCATGAAACGAGCCGACCTTCGTACCCGTTGGCAACAAGGTCGTTATGGGATGTTCTATGAAAGTGTTGGCGGTTTACAATCGGGAATTCGCAATTTTGATGGCAACAACAAAAAAGCCGAATTGATGTTTATTGCCCCGCCTAAAGGTCCAAGCGGCAAAGCTGTTTCGGGAATCTATGCCAACGCTGGTTGGTTATTTGTGGTCTCTAAAAAAGCCTTGGATGCAGGTAAAGGTCCAGCCATCGCTAAGTTCCTCGAGTTTGCCAATTACAACGAAGGCTACTACTTGCTTGGTTTTGGCAAACGCGGTGTACATTACAACATAGTGGACAATATCCCAGTGGTAAATCAGGCAGTTTCTGCGGCTGAACGCGGTATGTACACCCAACTCAAATGGCTGGCACTCAATTCTAACCCCGGTGAACTCAGGGGTCGGTATGCGGTTTTTACAACTGCCGAAAAACAAGCCACCTATAATTTTTATGAAATGTTACTTGATGCCCAAAACAACGGCTGGGTAGACCGTACTGGCGACATCGCTATTCGGGCAGCTTCTAACCAAGCTGACATTGAACGCTATGTTGCCGAGAACATGGTGCAATTTGCGCTCGGGCAACGCCCAATTACCGACGGCAACTGGGATCAATTCTTAAATGGCTTAAATAGTCTTAACTTCGAGCAGTACGAAAACAATGCCGAGAAAGTCCTTAAAACAGGCGGGTTCTTGCGTTAAAATTAGACTCGAGGGGAATACCCTCGAGTTTTTAGCCCTTGAGGAGTTTTATTCATGTCAACCCATTTTTATCCTATTTCTAAGTCTTCAGGGCATCAGCCACTCGAGGGTCATTCGTGTAACTTACTTGGTTTTTCTAAACTCAACTTAGAAGCTGGGCAGAGTTATTCTGGCTCGAGTGGTGAGCGTGAAATACTCTTGGTGGCTTTAGCGGGTCGTGCCAAGGTCGTCGTTAATGGTCTCGAGTTCTCTAAGGTCGGGGGTCGTGCCAATGTTTTTGCTGGTTTGCCGCACAGTGTCTATATCCCTTGTGGTAGCAGTTTTACTATTCTGGCACTAAGTAAATTTGAAGCTGCCCTGCCCAGTGCGCCAAGTGATTTAAGCTGCCAACCTTATGAAATTAAACCCGAGCAGGTCAATACCGGTAAATGGGGAGCGCTTAATTACACCCGTTCATTTCGTGAAATTCTGGTGCAACCAAATGGTTTGCCCGCCGCCCGTTTAATTGTTGGTGAAACCATTACCCCAAGCGGTAATTGGAGTACCTATCCAGCCC
>JANNEE010000283.1:0-9609 GCA_031388325.1 Deinococcales bacterium | reverse complement strand
TTCCCCTATCATGGGGAGGGACTTAAGTTCAACTAAGTTTCACCTTTGTTGCGTACAATTAGAATATGAAGAAACTCGCGCTTGCGCCTTGGCTGACCCCTGCACTTGGGTACTCAAGTGTTGGGATTATTCTGATTGCTTTGTTTTTTACTTTTACTGCCCCACCAGATGTGCTACAAGGGTATTTGACGCGGATTTTACCAATTCATGTTGGCTCGAGTTGGTTGGCGTATTTGTCGTTTGGTTTAGCGGCGGCGTTTGGTTTGGCGTATTTGATTACCCGTAACCATCATTGGGATAGGTTGTCCTTAGCGAGTACCGAAATTGGTGTGGTGTTTATTATTTTGTCACTTTTTACAGGTGCATTATGGGGTCGTCCGACTTGGGGCGCGTATTGGACTTGGGGCGATGCCCGTCTGACCACCACGGCGCTGATGCTGATGGTTTACATCGGAATGCTGATGGTCAGGGGCATGATTGAAGATACTGGTCGTCGCGCTCGAGTCAGTGCCGTGATTGGGATTGTTGCCAGTGTTGGTGTGCCGATCAATTACATGAGTGTTTACTGGTGGAGTACACTGCATCAAACCCCAACGGTTTCAATTGCTGAACGGCGTAGTGCTTTACAAAATGATGGTATTTTGATTGGCTTTTTACTGGCACTGCTTGGTTTTACAATCCTCTATGCCTATTTACTGCGCTTACGTGGGCAATTGGCAGCCCAACAAGCCCGTCTCGAGGAGCATGAGCTTAACCTCGAGCTTAAAGGGGTGTTAGCCCATGACTGAACTTGGTAGCCCGAATCAATGGGATGTATTTGTCTACTGGGGTTATGGCATGACGATTTTGCTGCTTGGTGGCTACACATGGTACTTGGTGCGCTTAAATAAACGCTTAAAGGAACAAGAACGCGACCTCGAGGTGAAATCATGAAAGGCAATACCAAATACTTAATTGGTGCGGTTGTGGTTTTAATTGGCATTGGTATTATCCTGACCTCGAGTTTGCAAAATAACTTGGTGTTTTTTATTACACCATCCGAATTTAGCCGTGAGCAAAGCAAGTATGCCAATCGCACGATTCGCTTGGGTGGAGTGGTTGAACCGGGCAGTGTCAAATTTAACCGCGATACTTTAGAAGTCACCTTCAGAATCTCGGACGGCACGACTGTACTGCCGATTTCGCACCGTGGAACACCACCAGATTTATTTCGTGAAGGCATGGGTGTAACAGTGCAAGGCAAACTCGAGAATAATGCTTTTAAGTCCGATGAATTATTGGTGCGGCACTCGGAGGAATACCGTGCGCCAAAGCCCGGTGAGAAACTCGATTACCGCCGAATTATAGATGCCATTAAGGACAGCCAATGACCCAGTTGCTCGAGTCTCCAAAAGAAGGCAAGTTAAAATTTACCTTGTCAGACTTTGAATGGTTGTCTGAGCAAGGTTTTTTTGGCGATAATCATGTTGAACTTTTGAATGAAGATATTTTTGTGAAAGGTCAACAAGGTTTTCGTCATGCCCAAGCGGTACGTGATTTGAATCAGCAATTTGTGCTTGGTTTGCAATCCCAAGCCTACGTCTCGAGCCAGTGTCCAATGGTGCTGCACAACCCACCACCAGATTTCGTTGAGCCAGACTTAGCCTTGCTCCGTTTACCCAAAGAACAATACGCGCAGCGTGACGTAAACAATACCGATGCTTACCTTGTGATTGAAATTTCAGACAGTACCTTAACTCGAGACCAAAGCGAAAAGCTCGAGGCGTATGCGCGTAATTTTGTGCCAGAGTATTGGATTTATAATCTGAATGCAGGTTGGCTCGAGGTTTACCGCGTTTCAAATGGCAAACTTTATACAGATGTACAGAAATACCATGTTGGTCAGATGGTCGCCCCACTCGAGTTTCCAGATTTTTTAGTTCGTTGGTGGGTTTAATGAATAAGAGGTTAGCATGAGTTGGATTGGTGAAATTACGGTTTTAACTGCCCTTGTCTTCTGTGTTTTTGGGTTAATTACTGCGTGGCGAGCAGCCACAACCTTAGATGCACGTCTCGAGCTAACAGCACGGCGCACGGCGGGGATTACCCTTTTATTCTCGAGTGCTGGCTTGGCGATTTTGTGGGTGGCGCTTTTAACCAACGATACTTCGGTGCGTTATGTGGCAAACCATAGTGTTTCTACCAGTCCGTTATGGGTCAAAATTGTCAGTTTATGGGGGGCGCTCGAGGGCAGCTTATTGCTTTGGGCATGGATTTTAGCAGTCTTTACAGCGGTGCTGGCGTGGGTCGCTAAACCCGATGCGCTTCGTCCTTATGCCTTAGCAATTATGTTTTTTGTGCTGGCGTTTTTTCTGGGGGTCAATGCCAGTGTCGGTAGCCCGTTTATCGAAGTGCCAATTCCGCCGCAAGATGGTCGTGGTCCAAATGCACTGCTGCAAAACCATTGGATGATGGCGGTGCATCCAGTTCTGATGTACATTGGTTTTGTTGGTTTGACCGTACCGTTTGCTTATGCCATGGCTGCTCTTTTAACAGGTCGGGTCGGCGAGGCGTGGTTGGTACAAACCAGACGCTGGACAACCACGGCTTGGATATTTTTGAGCGCTGCAATTATTTCTGGTGGTTGGTGGAGTTACGAAGTCTTGGGCTGGGGCGGCTACTGGGCGTGGGACCCTGTGGAAAACGCCAGCGTCATTCCGTGGTTTTTTGCCACAGCTTTTATTCATAGTTTGCAAATCCAAGAACGCCGCCGAATGTTGGTCGGTTGGAACATGGGTTTGATTGTGGCAGCATTCACCAGCACCTTACTTGGCACATTTTTAACCCGTAGCGGTATTGTTCAGAGCGTTCATGCGTTCGCGGCTGGGGCAATCGGACCAGTGTTCTTTGGGTTTTTGGTGCTGGTGCTGGTGCTAACCCTGTGGGTGGGTTATAAGAAACTCCATTTAATCCGTGATGAACACCAATTAGACAGTCCCGTGTCTCGAGAAGGGGCGTTTTTATTTGGGAATTTACTTTTCTCGAGTTACGCCGCGATGGTTTTAATCGGTACATTATTTCCAGTCTTTGTTGAAGCCTTCACAGGTGCAAAATCTTCGGTTGGACCGCCGTTTTTTAATGCGGTTGGTGTACCGCTTGGACTGGGTATTTTAGCCTTGCAAGCCATTGGACCCGCCCTAGGTTGGCGACGGGCGACTGGCGATAGTCTGCGCGACAGCCTGACCATACCCGCAATTCTGGCGCTGGTGATGGCAGTAATTGCCTTTATTCTGGGCGCTCGAGAATGGTCTGTGGTACTAACCGTTGGTTTGGCATTCTTTAACATTTTTGTGATGGTGCGCCTGACCGATAAAGCCATTCGCAGCCGTCAAAAAGCCATTGGGCAATCGTGGTTAGCCGCGATTGGCGACCTTGTGAACGCCTTTCCGCGTCGTTACGGCGCGTACATTGCTCATCTTGGTGTGGTCGTGATTGCGCTTGGTATTGCTTTTAGTGGTGCATATAAAACCGAACAAGAAGTCAGCTTCAAAATCGGCGAGAACAAAACTGTCCTTGGACATGACATCACCTATTTGCGATTGGCTGGCGAAGAGCAGCCAGACCGCTTTGTCAATGCTGCCGAAATTCTCTTGGATGGTCAGAGTTTTTTTCCAGCCCAAAACCAGTACAAAACCCAACAGATGAACGTGGCTACGCCCGCCGTGCAGTACAACTTCCTAGGCGATTTCTATGTGATTTTCTTATCGGCTGACGAAAAAGGCAGCCAAGTTGCCCTAAAATTTATTAACAGCCCTTTGGTCTCTTGGATTTGGTTCGGTGGGCTAATTATTGTGATTGGCGCGGGTTTAACCCTAATCCCAGCCGTACAGGTGCAAACTTTGAGGAAACAAAGCGAAATGGTCGCTGCTGATTAAGTAGGAGAAAATGTGAACACAGCCGTTCGGAACATTATTATTGGCGCAGTGATTGTCGCTGTTTTGGCAGTGCTGCTTGGTGGTTTGCTCACACCGACGCAGCCGGGTAACAAAAGCACCGCCGCGCTCGAGGGAAAACCCGCACCAAGTTTTGACCTGACCTTGATTAACGGTGGGCGCATTCAACTCGAGCAGTTTAAGGGTAAACCCGTAGTCTTAAATTTCTTTGCTTCATGGTGTGTGCCGTGTAAAGACGAAGCCCCAATGTTCTCGAGGGCGGCGATTGAATACAGCAAAAAAGGCGTAATTTTTTTGGGTATTGCGTATAACGACAAAGAAGACAAAGCCCGTGAATTTGCCAATCAATTTGACCTTGGTTTTCCGATTATGATGGATGACTCGAGTGATGCGGGGCGTACCAGTGTCAAATATGCGCTTTTTGGTGTTCCAGAAACCTTTTTTATTGATTCAGACGGGGTGGTCAAAAAACACTTTCCAAAGCCAATCGAACGCGCCGAACTCGAGGCTGGCTTAAAACTGGTGGGGGTCGAATGAAATTTCTTTTCTTGCTCCTGTTCTTCTTTTTTTCAATCTCTCTAGCCCAAACCGACTTAGAACTCGAGAACAAAGCCCGTTTAATAGGTAACGAATTGCGTTGCCCTGTCTGCGGCGGCTCTGCCATCACCGAAAGTCCATCGGATTTTGCCCGCAGTATGCTGGCAGAAGTGAAATCCCAAGTCAAAGCAGGCAAGTCTGAAAGCGAAATCAAAGCCTTTTTTGCGGGTAAGTACGGCAATACGGTGCTGCTTAAACCACCGTTTCAAGGAGTGAATATGTTGGTATGGATTTTGCCAGTTTTGGTCTTGTTGGTTGGTGCGGCTGTGTTGTGGAATTACTTAAAGCGCTCAAGCCATCAAAAACCCGAAGAAGTCAACCCCGCCGCACTCGAACAAGTGCGTAGGCAACTCGAGGCGCAGCGTGACCGCAGCCATGATGGTGCGGGACATGTGGCGGGAAGCGGGGCAAGTACCCACCTATGATTGCTTGGTTTGTTTTACTTGGCTTGGTTGCTGTTCTACTAGCGGTTTTTGCAATTTTGCCACTTCGTGGTAATTCAGCCCAAATTCGTGTAAAAACCAAAAAGGATGAACTCGAGGACGAATTAAACGCCGTGTATGCCCAGATTCGAGAACTTGAACGACAACAAGAACAAGGCGAAATAAACACCCAAGATTATGAACGTTTTCGCTTGCGTGACGAAACTCGAGCCGCCAAAATTTTGCAGGTCATCGAAACCACCTCGGAAACACCAGTTACAAATCCATCTCGAGCCAGTTTACGGGGCGGTATTGTATTATTTACCTTAACGGCTGGGCTACTCGGGGGTTTAAGTGCCTTTGCAGTTCCAGCTTTAGAGAATTTAGCCTTGCGACCAGTCGAACGTGAACTGTATGCCAATCAAAATGAACTCTTAAAACTGGCAGCAGAACTGAACACAACCTCCAAGAAAAACGAAACCCTACCCGAAGCCCAGCGCTTAGAATTTTCACTCGAGACGCTGATGAAATACGGCGATGTGGCATGGGAGCTAGACCGTTTTGAAGACGCAGCCAAAGGTTACGGCGCAGCTTTACGCCAATTCACCGATACAGCCAAAAAGACCCCACCAACTAAACCGAGCCAAGAAAATATCCATGCTTTATCACGTTACGGACAAATTCTTTTTTTTAATGGCGATAACGAACAAGCCCTGACCTTACTCGAGACCGCCGCAAAGCTCGGTAATGCCGAAGCGTGGCTGACGATTGGCAACATTCGTTTTAGCAGCAAGAATGACCCAAAAGGGGCAATCGCGGCTTGGGAACAATTCCTAAAAGTCAATAAGGATAAAGCCTTTGGCGCACGAATTCCAGACTTAATTGCCGCCGCTAAAACACGTTTACGTGAAGCTGACCCCGGCGCGAAACTCTTTGCCCAAAGCTGCGCTGGCTGCCACGGCGCAGAAGCCCAAGGACTGGTTGGACCAAACTTAAAAACATCTTCAAAAGCCAAAAGTGCAGACTTCCTCAAAAAGCAACTGGCAAACGGCTCGAGCAACCAAAAAATGCCAGCCTTCAAAACCATCCAAGGAAAAGACTTAGAAAACATCATCAAATTCGTGACTGGTCTAAAACCATGAGTTCGCTTTATGCCCCTAACCCGTCGTAAAATCCTCGAGTATTGGTGGGTCGCCCCAATCGCTGGTGTGGCGAGTTTTTTTACTTGGCTTGGCATTCGGTCATGGAATATTTTAGTCGGTAAACCCGCCCCAAGCAGCACCCCCAAATTTGTGGCAGCCCCCAAAGTCCTCGTGGCTCGAGTCTCTGACTTACCTAAAATTTGGGATGCAGTGCAGTTCAAAATCGGTACAACTCCAGCTATTTTGGTGCGGGTACAAAAACCACAAATTGGTGGGATTAGTATTTCAGGCAAGCACTTTATTGCCCTATCCAGAAATTGTACGCATTTGCGTTGCAACGTTGAGTACATCAAAAATCCAGAAATTACCGCCATGGCATATAAATACCGTCCGGAATTTGAGCATCCAGTGCTTGGTTGTGCTTGTCATTTTAGTGCTTTTGACCCTGAAATGGCAGGCAAAAGTGTCTCTGGTCCTGCGTTACTTCCATTGCCAAGGGTACAGCTTTTGACTCGAGACTCGGAAATTTTTGCCATTGGACTCGAGACATAGAGCGCTGTCGGACTCGAGACATAGAGCGCCCTTAAAATCAAAACCTTGTTTCTCTGGCATAATAGCCCTGTGCTGCCTACCGAATTTTTAATCAATGTTTTTCGTGGGGGCATCATCACCCCCCACGCCCTCGAGCTAAGTGCCGATAACCTCGAATTGGCTCGAGGTATTATTTTGTTATTTGAAGTGCATCATGGGCGTTCAAGACGTGACCTAGATGAAGCCCTCGAGGCGGATACAGCCGACAGCACCGATTACCGCGTCCGCCGAGGCTTAGCCCATTTGTTGTACTCCGAAAGTTGTGAATTTAGCGCCCAAAGCAGCCTTGAACCCAGTTTGGCTCGAGCCGAAGTCTTTGCCATGGCAGCCAAACACCGCCCAAGCCTAGTTACTGCCACTCAAACCCTCGAGATGGTGGCGGTGCAACTGAGTACAAGCCAGACCAGACCAATCACTCGAGCCAACCTAGAACAGAGTTTATACGCCGACCTGCGCGAAGCCCAAATTATCGCCTTTACTGCCCCAACTCCAGAATGGCTGCTGACGCGTTACAACCTCGCTCAAGCCCAAGGTATCCTATACCGCGCCTCAGAACTGCTGGTCACGGCTCACCGCAACAACCCCGGGCAGTACAAGCTGCTGTTCAAATACCTAAAACTCTTTGGTCTCATGCACCGTATTAACGGCGACCCAGATGCTGGCTACACGATTATGCTCGATGGTCCCTCGAGTTTATTTCAGCCCAGCACCAGATACGGCATTGCTTTTGCCAAGTTCTTACCAGCGCTTCTGCACGTTTCTAAATGGACACTACAAAGTAAAATCCAAGTGCGGCATTATGATGGTTCTAGGGACGAAGCCGAATACGTTTTGAACGACAGCACAACCTTAAAATCACATTACAGCGCTGGAAAAATGTTCGATAGTTTACTTGAACAGTCCTTTGCGAGTCGTTTTGCCCAAACCCAAACCGATTGGCAACTCGAGCGCGAAGTAGACATTGTAGACCTAGGCGGGACAGTCATGATTCCAGATTTTAGGCTGGTTCATCCAGATGGGCGCAGCATTTTACTCGAGATTATCGGCTACTGGCGAGCCGAGTATTTAGAACGTAAACTGCGAAAAATTCAAGCCTCGGAGCGCCCAGATTTGATTCTGGCAGTTTCACAACGCCTGAATTTAGGCAAAGAAACCGCCCTAAAACTCGAGCGCTACAACAATCAAATTATTTGGTTCAAAGGGGTTCTCGAGCCTAAAAGTGTGCTGAAACTCGCCGAACGTTTGCCGAATTCCTTGGTTCACCCAATATAAAAATGCCCCCAAACATGGGGGCATTTTGTTGGTGCTTGGTTTATTTGATGATGTCGGCTGTAATCACAACCAGAAGTTGCTTTTGGTCATCCGAGGTTTTGGTGGTCTTAAATAAATCACCAATCAAAGGTATTGCACTAAGAATTGGAACTCCAGAGGTGGTTGTGTCTTGGGTTGTGGCAAGTAAACTTGCTAATAATAGTGTTTGTCCAGACTTTAAGCGAACAATTGATTTAGCGGTGTTATCCACAAAGTCAATGCGGTTTGGGTTTGGATTGGCTGCATTTTGAACCGAACTCACTTCAGTATTCAGGTCTAAGGTAATGCTGCCATCGGCGGCAATGGTTGGCGAGGCATCAATTTTCACACCAAATGTCAGGGTTTTATTGATGTTTGTGGCTGTTCCGGGGATACTTAATTCAATTCGACCACCAGAACGGACTGAGCCAGTTCCATTGTTAAGAACGGTCAGAGTTGTGTCGTTAATTCGGCGTGACAAGCCTTGGGTCTCGAGTGCGTTCAGTGCAGCCGTCACATTTAACCCCGCCAAGCTATTAGTTGCATCTGCAACAAAATTAAGCGCTCCCCCGATAATCGAACCCGAGAAGTTCCCAAGTCCAATGCTCTTCCAATCAACACCTAATGAACGGGTTGCGGAATCATTATTTTCTTGAATCCGAATCCCAATGTTGACCAACTGTTGTGGCTTATCAAGTTTTTGCACCAAAGCAATTAAACCAGCTATCGAGGCTTCTGGTCCACGAATAATCAGTGTGTTTGAAGTGTCATCAGCCACAATGCTGATATTAGGAACTGCTTGGACTGCGACAGCGTTTGGTGCGGCAGTACCAGTGGTTGTATTGCCTGTGGTGGTAGGTCCTGCCACCAATTGCTTTAGAATATCGGCTAAACGCGAAGCCTTACCAAAAGATACCGCATACAACTCCTGTACAATCCTCGAGCTATCGGTCACGACGGGTGCTGCGTTGGCGATATCAATTTGTACCAATAACGCGGCAATATCGGTGTGCTGATTTTGTGTGGCAGTAATCACCAATTTGTTTGTTCCGACCACAGGCACAATTTTTACATCGGTAAATTGGGCGCTGAGTGCCTTAGCGATGTTTTCGGCGTTGGACTTAATTTCGTAAGTTTTAACCACCAAAACTGCGGCTGGCGTGGTATTGGTTGGGGTTACGGTTTGAACGGGGGCAGGTGGACGGAATTTCTGCACCACTTCTGGGGGACCAACTACCACCACGTCGTTAGGTAAAAGTTCATAATCAAGGTTGTTCAAAGAAACTACCATGCTCCACACCTGACGAAAAGGAATGGCTTTGAAGTTATACGACACATTCTTAGCGGCAATTCCTTCGGTAGTGGCTTGGAGCTTGACTAAGCTGGCTAACTCGCGCAGATAAAGCGATAATTCCATACCACTGCTAGGAATGTCTACCGTTACCAATTGGTCAAATCGTGCATCGTTAGGGAAACGATCATTGGTGATTCGTTGTCCCAAGGCTGGGGCGCATAAACTCGAGAGGGCGAAAAAAGCGACCAGAAGTACGTTTCTGAGTTTTGTCATGTTCATCACTATACCTCGAGAATTATGGTTTTTGTAACTTGAGTGTAATGGTTTGATCGCCCAATGCG
>JANNEE010000277.1:0-2274 GCA_031388325.1 Deinococcales bacterium | reverse complement strand
CCATAATAGCAATTGAACTCCAGAAATAGCCCTCGAGAGAATTCTCTCGAGGGCTATTTCTTTGTTATGCTTACCCTCATG
Organism: Deinococcales bacterium; assembly: GCA_031388325.1. Lineage (GTDB taxonomy): Bacteria > Deinococcota > Deinococci > Deinococcales > JAAFIG01 > JAAFIG01. The sequence continues at coordinate 2,193 of JANNEE010000277.1, read as the reverse complement.
AATATCCTTGCTATCTTTGCTCACCCCGATGACGAAATTAGCTGCCTTGGCACACTGGCTAAACATGCGGCTCGAGGCGACACGGTTAAATTGGTCTGGACGACGTTTGGCGAACTGGCTTCGCAGTTTGGCGATGCACCAGCCAAGGAAGTGCGTGCTATAAGGGAAGCACACGGGCGTTTTGTGGCGCAGACAATCGGTGCAAGTTACCAGTTTTTTGATATGGGTGATTCTAAAATGCTCGGTTCTCGAGAAGAAGCGCTTATGTTAGCCCGTCTGTACGCGGAATTTAAGCCAGACGTGGTGATTACGTGGGATGATTTTAATCGTCATCCAGACCACCGCAGCACCGCTAAAATTGTCTTTGATGCCCTGACTTTTGCTCGAATTCCTAAAATCCTCAATGAAGGACGCGAAACCAAACTCGAGCCGCACCGTCAGGCTGTTTCGTTTTATCAATATGTGAGCGTTGAATCGAATCGCCCTGTGGTGCATGTGGATATAAGTAGTACCTTTGAGACCGCCCTAAAAATTCGTGATTACTACGCCGAATTTTATAAATGGGCATGGAGCAGCGACGATTTCACAGCCACTCGAGCCGCATGGGGTTTAGCGGCTGGGGTCAAATACGCCGAGCGGTTTACAATTCAGCGTTCGGTTCATCCTCCATTAGAATTTTTGGTTTGAATGATTAGGCTCGAGAAGGTCTCTAAGTTGTTTGGCGATACGCTGGCGGTGGATAATTTATCGCTCGAGATTCCAGATGGGCAGTTGTGTGTGCTGATTGGCTCGAGTGGTTGCGGCAAAACCACAACCTTAAAAATGATCAACCGCCTGATTGAACCGTCATCTGGGACTATTTTTATTGATGGTCTGGACTCGAGTACCTTAAAACCTTTTGAATTGCGGCGACGCATGGGTTATGCGATTCAGAGTGTCGGTTTATTGCCGCATTTGACGGTTGGGCAGAATGTGGCGGTTGTGCCAAATTTATTGGGTTGGGATAAAGCCAGAATTTCGGCTCGAGTGGCTGAATTACTGGACTTAGTGGGCTTGGCGCATCTCGAGAAGGTCTTTCCGAAGTCGCTTTCGGGTGGGCAAGCGCAACGCATTGGCGTGGCTCGAGCCTTGGCAGCCGACCCTCCGATGCTTTTAATGGATGAGCCTTTTGGGGCAGTTGACCCGCTTACAAGGCGGCGCTTACAAAATGAATTCTTAGAGTTGCAGCGCCGTTTGCAAAAAACCGTGGTCTTGGTGACACATGATATGCCCGAAGCTCTAAAATTGGCTGACCGAATTGTCTTGCTGCGCGATGGGCGAATTGAACAAGATGGTACGCCAATGCAGTTTCTCGAGTCGCCAGCTTCGGATTTTGTTCGGGATTTTATGGGATGAAGCGGTTTTTATCTCCTAAAAAGATATTACTTGGTGTGTCTGGCTTGGCTTTGGTGGCTTTGTTTGCCATCCAACCGCTCTGGGAGGCGGGGCTGCGGGCGTTGTATCCGCTCGAGACCAAGGTGCTACACGAAACACCTCTGTTGCAGTTGGTGTTGGTGCATTTGGCGTTGCTGTTGACTTCAAGTGCAATCAGTGGGGTGCTTGGTGTGGGCTTAGGTGCATTGGTGACTCGAGGGGCTTGGCGAGAATTCTTACCTTTGGTTTTGGCGCTCTCGAGTTTGGCGCAGGTTTTTCCTCCGGTGGCGGTCTTGGCACTGGCGTATCCAGCCCTTGGTTTTGGTTTTGCACCAACCATTTTGGCTTTAGCGCTCTATGGGTTGCTGCCGATTATCTCGGGTACGATTGCTGGTTTAGAGAATGTCGAAAACAGTGTTCTCGAGGCAGCCACTGGCTTAGGCATGTCTGAATCGCAGTTGTTTTGGCAAGTGGCGCTGCCTTTGGCGTTGCCGAGTGTATTGGGTGGGGTACGCACCAGTGTGGTGATTAACGTCGGTACAGCAGCGATTGGCGCGGCGATTGGTGCGGGAGGACTGGGTTTACCGATTTTTGCGGGCTTGGAATCTCAAAATTTTGCCTTGGTGTTACAGGGTGCAGTGCCAGTCATGCTCTTGGCACTGTGGTTAGACGCAGTTCTTAGTTTTGAATATAAGTTGTTCTATACAGTATTTTTACAAAACCATCAAAACGTCACATGGGTGTTAATTCCCGTGTGACGGTCGTGTGACGCTCGAGTTG
>JANNEE010000271.1:0-1846 GCA_031388325.1 Deinococcales bacterium | reverse complement strand
GAACTCGAGGGCGGAAAAGCCAAGCGCATCATTCTCGAGGACGGGCGGGTTTTTGAAGGGCGGGTGATTATTTCTGGGGCGCATGTGCAAACTACGCTTTTAGACTTGGTGGGCGCAGAAAACTTACCGGGTAGCCTCGCGTGGAAAACCGAGAATATCCGTGTCGGAAATGGCTTTGGTTTAATTCATCGCTTCTCGAGTTCAACACTACCTGAATACGCTGGTGCGCCCGAACACGCCACCAATGGAATGCAGCTTTTATGCCCCAGTCTCGAGTATTTAGAACAGGCTTTTCGGGATTACGACAATGGTCTGCCCAGTAAGAACCCAGCCGCGCTTGCCATGACGTTTACTAAGCTCGACCCAAGCCTTGCACCCCCAGACAAACACCTGATTTACCTCTGGGGGCAGTATTACCCGTTTGAACGCTCCGATGGGCGGGTTTGGGACGCGAGCGCCGAAGCCGAAGAAGGCGCAAAACTCGAGGAGGTGCTGTATCGTTATGCCCCAAATATGCGCGGCAGTATTGAAGGGCGGTTTACCCAGAGTCCGCTCGATTTAGAACGGCGTATAGGACTGCGTAAAGGCAACGTCATGCACCTCGAGATGGGTTTAGACCAAATGTTTAGTCTGCGCCCTTTGCCAGAATTATCGGGCTATCGCACCCCAATTCCGGGCTTGTACTTGTGCGGCGCAAGCACCCATCCGGGTGGCGGGGTCTTTGCCGCTTCGGGCAGGGCAGCGGCACTGGTGGCAATGTACGACCTCGAGGGCGGGGCTTTTGGACGTGCCAAGACGTGGATTGAACAAGCTATGCAAAAGTAAGTCAAAAATCCGAACTTGCTCCGCAAAATTTGACTTAAAGTACCCTGCCAAAAATCAAGCAAAAAGCATAAACTAGGCAAATGAACATCCTAATTACAGGGGCATCCAAAGGTCTAGGCGAAGCCTATGCAAAACACCTTGGACATACTGGTGACACGCTTTATTTGGTCTCGAGAAGTAAACCAAGCACTTTAGAACTGCAAGACGATGTGCAGCGCATTTGGCTCGAGGCGGATTTGACTGCCCCCAATGTGCATCAACAAATCCTTGCCCAAGTGCCAGAACTCGATGTCTTGATTCATAACGCTGGCACTTGGGAAAGTACCGCTTTTTCTAGAAATTATCAATTTGAAGCCGTGCCAGAAGCCGAAACGCGGGGCATTATCGAACTGAATTTAACCGCCCCGATTTTACTGACCCAAGCCTTTTTGCCGATGCTCAAATACTCGAGCAACCCCAGAATTATTTTGATTGGCAGCATCAATGGTTTAGAAAATTCTGCCATGCCCGAAGTTGCTTATAATGCTTCTAAATTTGGTCTGCGCGGTATTGCCCATTCGCTACGAGAAACACTGCGCCAAGACCGAATTGGTGTAACCGTCATTAACCCCGGAAGTATTGGCTGGGATGGCAATGTTAGCACCGATTTTTTGATTCCGCCAATTGATATTGTCAATTTAACCCGAACTATCATCGAGATGAGCCGTCAGACGGTGGTCAAAGAAATTGACATGCCAGCCATGCAGGACACCCAAATTTAGGGAAATTACCCTCGAGTCAAACGCCGAAAATCATTTTTACCTTTTTGCAAGACCACAGATTCGTTCAACTCGAGCATCATTTTTTCATCGGTGATGGTTTGGGAATTGAGTTTATAGCCCTTATTTTGAATCATCCGTTTGGCTTCGCCGTTGCTTGTGGCAAAACCAGACAGTACCGCTAAACGCACAATACTGATATTCCCATCAATAAATTCTTCTTTTGGAATTAGAACTTCCTGCATTTCTAGCGGCACACCACC
>JANNEE010000261.1:0-5437 GCA_031388325.1 Deinococcales bacterium | reverse complement strand
GTTCAAGGGCGTTTTAACACATTATCTGCTCGAGATGGGGATGGTTGATGGGCATCGTTTTGGAGACTTAAAAAAAGAATGGGCGTACTTGATAGGTTATGGGATTTTAATTCCATTGCTGCACGGCACACTGGGAATCCTACTGGCTCGAGTGGCTGGCATGAGCGAGGGTGGTGCGTTTGTGCTTGGGGTGATGGCAGCCAGTGCCAGTTATATCGCTGCGCCCGCGGCAGTGCGGGTGGCGTTGCCGCAAGCCAACCCAGCCTATTATCTTGGGGCGAGTCTAGGGATTACTTTTCCGTTTAACTTAACGCTTGGGATTCCAATTTATGCGATTCTGACGGGTTTGATATACGGGTTGTAAAAGATGATGCAGTAGACTACTGCATCATCTTTTCGGTATTTGCCCATCACAGTCCAGTGGCTCGAGAATTGGGTTTAATTAGGGGTTAAACGCAGCAACTGCCCACTGTTTTCATCGGTCAGGACATACAAAAAGCCGTCTATTCCACTGCGAACATCCCGAATTCGCATTGGCATTTTGAAAACTTGTTCTTTGGTGATTTCACCATCAGCCCCAACCTCGAGCCGATGAATGGCAGTACCTGCCAATGCCCCAGCAAACAAATTGCCTTTCCAAGCCGCAAATTTAGAGCCGTTATAAACTGTTAAACCAGATGGGGCGATACTTGGAGTCCAAATCAGTTTTGGGTCAAGCATTCCGGGCAGGCTTTTATTTTGCGAAACGGGCGGACCAAAATACTCATTGCTGTGTGAAGCCAAGGGCCAGCCAAAGTTCTTACCCGCTTCGATCAGATTGACTTCATCACCGCCCTTAGCACCATGTTCGGTTGCCCAAATCCGCTTGTTGATTGGGTCATAGACCATACCTTGGATATTGCGGTGTCCATAACTATACAGTACATCGTCGGCGTTTTTATTGCCGACAAACGGATTATCTTTGGGGATACTGCCGTCGTCGTTAATTCGGCTGATTTTGCCAAGCCGACTGGTTAAATTCTGGGCTTGTAAACGAATAAAACCGTTTTCCAAACTGGCAGGAGGGTTTCCACCATCACCAGTGGCAATTAAAAGTGTGGTATCAGGCAAAAATACCAGTCTCGAGCCAAAATGCTGCCCACCAGCTTTATTTTGTGTCACTTCAAAAACCACTTTTACATCGCTCAAACTCGAGCCGTCAAACACACCGCGTGCCACTCGAGTTCGGTTGGCATTACTTGTGCCATGCGAGTAGGAGAAGTAAATCAAACGATTCTGGGCAAATTTTGGATGGACTGCCACATCCATTAAGCCACCCTGCCCAACGGCTAAAACACTGGGTAAGCCACGAATTGGATTTGGCTCGAGCTTATCGTTTTTAACCAGCCGCAAACGCCCCGGGCGCTCGGTAATCAGCATTTCATTATTGGGTAGCCACGCCATACCCCACGGATTCTCGAGTCCACGCAAGACCGTAGTGGTCTTAAATGGCATGGCTTGTTGTGCCAAAACCAAGCCCGTTAATGCAATGCCACAAACCGATAAAAACTTTTTCATAACTTATGATAGTCGGAAAACCTGTGTAAGTCATAGCTGTTGCTTACAAACATGACCCGAGCAAAAAACCCTTATAAAATACTCGAGTGAACCAACCTTTTGTCTTAAACATCAGCGTCTATATCCTTGTCCGTCAAGGCTCGAGTATTCTGCTGCTGCACCGCAAAAACACTGGCTGGCAAGACAACCAATGGAGTCTACCCGCCGGACGACACGATGGCGGACAATCTCTGCCCGAAGCGGCGGCAAGGGAACTGCTCGAGGAAACTGGTTTAATTGTGCAACCCGAAAACCTCGAGATGGTACATCTTCAGCACCATAAAATTGGACGGGACGGCAAGGAATGGCTTGGGGTATTCTTCCAAGCCTCAGCTTGGATAGGCACACCAACCCTGCTCGAGCCAGATAAGCACGATGCTTTGGGGTGGTTTGAAGAATTGCCGGCAACAATGGTGGATTATGTGCGTCAGGCAGTCGAAAACATTGATTTGGGTATTGGCTTCTCGAGTCTTGGTTGGTGACTCAAGGTTTGACCCGAGCATCAGTAGAAAGCACCGACATAATCATTGAATCTATCCATTGCCCATCCCAAAAAAGCGCCTCACGTTCGATACCTTCCACCCTAAAACCACATTTTTCATAGACCCGTTGCGCCCTTGGATTAAAGGCGTAAACCCCAAGACGAATACGGTGTAAACCAATCACAGCTAAACCATATTCAATCACGGCTCGAGTCGCTTCTGTCCCATAACCCTGTCCAAGATACTCGGCTTGTAGCCCAATCCGAAAATTCATGGACTGGTTATCTTGGTCTAGTTCGTTCAGAACAACTTCGCCAATAAATGCACCATCGGCTTCTCGAATAATTGCCCAATCTGCTCGGTCGTCTCGAGAGGTTAAGCCAGCCAAAAAATTCTGCACTATTTTGAGGGTAAAAGTTGTGTGCGTTCCCGTTAATCTGCGGGTCTCGAGGTTGTTGATACCCGAAAACAGACTTTGGGCGTGTTGCAGCCCCAATTGCTCGAGCCGTAAATGTGGTGTCACCAAGACAGCTTGGTGACATAAAAATTGGGTTGAAATCATGATTTTAAGAATAACCGTTCAGGCACAAAAAACCTACTTTAAGTGTAACCAACGCACCATTCGACCAAATTTCTGGCTTTGGTAGGCAATTTTGACCCATTGCTCGGTTTGTAGACTTAAGACATCAGATTCACCAAAAATCTCGAGAATCAGCACAGTGTCGCCTCTTATGATGTATGAATTGGTTCTGGCACTTTCTTTGGGCGATGTGTACAAAAACATTTTCTTAGAAATGACCCGTTTAACAAGTCCGCTACTGCTTTCTTCGTCTTGCAGGCTCGAGGAAACAAGTTTACCTGCTTTGTTGTACTCGAGAAACTGAGTCACTAAGGCTTGGTCATTGCTAAAACCCAGCAATAATTTGGGGTTACGGGCGCGAAATTTCCAAGGTTTGCCGTTATCAAACTTATAATCTAAGCCGTACCAAGCTGGTCCACTGCGGCTATTGGTAATTAGAATCTTGTTTTTTGTGTCAAAAGCCGGATTACCAACCGAGAAATTATCTTGTGGAATCAGCACCAGTTTTTTGAGTTTTGGGTCGTACTGATGCACATCATAGAAAATGTTGACACCGTTGTAGCCAATCCCACTTGGTACACCAAGGTCATTAAAACCATCAAAGTTAAAATCATCCACCAGCACATCGCCTTGGGCAGGAGAACCAGAATCATCGATTGTCTCGAGGGCAAATTGTTGTACAGCACCACCAATTTTGACTTCCAGTTGTTTTTTACTCCGCACGACTTTTAAGGACATCGTCCCTGCTTGACTCGAGATTGGCGCAGTCACATTAAAATCTTTGGTCAAAGAAAAACTATTTTTGGCTTCGCGTTGCGCCAACGCCAAGGAAAGAACGCTCAGAACTGCCACAGCACCAAGTAATCTCGAGGTCATGGGGACAGTATAAAGGCAACAAGGCAAAGGCGAAAGAGTTTTTACCCCTCCGCCTTTTGCCCTTTTCCTTTCGCCTTCTTTAGACTTGTTCTACGCGAATTAAGTTGGTGCTGCCAGTCTGACCAAATGGCACACCCGCCACAATCACAATTTTATCGCCTTTGACAACCAAGTTACTTTTCAGGGCGGCTTCTCTGGCAAGTTCGACCATGTGGTCGGTATCTTTAATGTCGGCAGCAATGTCGGAAGTGACATTAGAAGACAGCACCAATTGGTTTTTGGCTCGGTCTGTACGGGTCAGGGCAATGATTGGCACTCGAGGACGATTGCGGGATAAACGCCATAAACTGCTGCCCGAATCGGTAAAACACACCAATGGGGCGTTAATCGTATCTGCCACTTCGCAGGCGGCTAAAGCAATCGCATCTTGGGTGGTGTGTAAGGCTTCTGGATGCCCATCAATGGTTTTTTGGTAAGCACTGGAGCTTTCGGTGGTACGAGCAATTTTATCCATCATCGAAACAGCCTCGACGGGGTACTTGCCACTGGCACTTTCTGCCGAAAGCATGACGGCATCTGTTCCGTCTAAAATCGCATTGGCAACATCGGAGGCTTCGGCGCGGGTCGGACGCGGACTATCAATCATGCTCTCTAACATCTGGGTGGCGGTCACCACGGGTTTACCCGCATCACGGCACATTTGAATAATCATTTTTTGAATCATCGGGACCCTTTCAGGAGCAAGTTCCACCCCAAGGTCGCCGCGAGCTACCATTACACCATCTACAATCTCGAGGATTCGCGCAAATTCTTCAGGTTCGACCGCACTTGGCTTTTCGATTTTTGCCATCAACTTGGCTTTTGAACCAGCCCGGCGAAGATGTTCTTTGGCAATCAGCACATCTTCACGGGTTCGCACAAAACTCATGGCGACCCAATCCACACCCATTCCAACCCCAGTTTTAATGTCTTCGATGTCCTTATCGGTCACGGCTGGAGTAGAAAGATTTGCGTCTGGTACGTTAATACCCTTTTTGTCTTTCAGTATCCCACCATAAATCACGACAGTGTGAATGTCGTTGCCAACAATTTTTTCGATGCGTAAACGCAAATTACCGTCATCAAGCAGCAAATCCTGTCCTGCCACAACATCCGATGGCAATTCCTTATAGGTGGTCGAGACCCGTTCCTCGTTGCCGATAACGTCATCGGAGGTGATAATAAACTTCTGCCCTTCGATCAGTTCGATTTGCCCGTTTTCAAAGCGTTCAGTGCGAATTTTAGGACCTTGTAAATCTTGCAAAATCGCAATTGCCACACCTTTTTCCTTAGCAATTCGGCGAATCGTGTCTACTTGAGCCGCCATTTCCGCAGGGTCTTTGAGGTGCGAAAAATTAAGCCGAGCCACATTCAAGCCTGCATCTATTAACTTGGCAATCATTTCTGGGCTGCTCGAGGCTGGTCCAATCGTTCCAACTATTTTTGTCCGACGTGGTTTCATTTTAAGCTCCTAGCGACTAGCTCCTAGCCATTAGCTTTTTATTAAACTCGAGACCAATCCAAAGGCACTTCTCGAGCTAAAAGCTAACAACTAGCAGCTAATAACTTCTTTTATCTTCTAAACATCTTCGTGCCACGGTACACAGCACTCGAGCCTAATTGCTCTTCGATTCGCAGTAATTGATTGTACTTAGCAATGCGGTCGGAACGGCTGGCAGAACCAGTTTTAATTTGTCCAGCATTGGTGGCTACGGCTAAATCAGCAATAAAGGCATCTTCGGATTCGCCCGAACGGTGACTGGTGACACTGGTGTAGCCGTTGCGGTGTGCGAGGTCAATCGCTTCTAAGGTTTCGGTCAGCGAACCAATTTGATTGACTTTAACCAAAATGCTGTTGGCTACA
>JANNEE010000251.1:0-4869 GCA_031388325.1 Deinococcales bacterium | reverse complement strand
GGGCAAGCCGATGCCATGCGGCTTGAAGTGGATAACATCAGTTTTACCCGAGGTGATGCTTCGCGGCTCGAGGGTATTTTTGCCGATTGCATTGTGCTTGACCCGCCAAGGGCTGGACTGGACAAGGATGTGATAACTGCTTTGCTGCTGGCTCGAGCGCCGCGTTTGGTGTATGTATCGTGCGACCCAGCGACATGGGCGCGGGATGTGGCGAAGCTGGCTCGAGGTGGGTATAAGCTCACCTTGGTACAGCCGTATGATTTTTATCCGCAGACCAATCATGTTGAAGTGCTGAGTGTTCTCGAGTTGTAATTTATCCTGAAACCTTTTGCCCTAAAACCGCGTACACTATCGGTATGAAACGTTTTATTTTTTCCTTTCTGCTGTTGTTTGGTACGTTTGCTTTGGCTCAACCCGCTAAAAACGATAAACTTGGGGTGATTCTTAAAGTCGAAGGCGAAATTCAGCCCGCCAGTGCCGAACTCTTAAAAAAACAAATTGACCAAGCCAATCTTGAACAGCGTCCGTTAATCGTAATTGAAATTCAAACCCCCGGCGGACGGGTAGATGCGGCTATAGCAATGTCGGATGCGATTGTCTCGAGTAAAGTGCCAACCCTAGCAGTGGTTAGAAATGCTTTTAGTGCAGGTGCGCTGATTGCCATGAGTGCCGAGCAACTCGCCATGCTGCCGGCTTCAGAAATCGGGGCGGCACTGCCAATTACTGGAGCAGGTCAGGCACTCGAGGGCGTAGTAGGCGAAAAAATCAACAGTGCAGTGCGTGGAAAGTTTCGCAGTGTTGCCGAGTCAAGGGGGCGTAATAAAGACGCTGCCGAAGGGATGGTCAATCCCAATAAAGTCATTCCGGGGCTTAAAGAAAAAGGGGAGATTTTGACCCTGACCGCGCCCGAAGCAGTCAAAAATAATATCGCGGATTTCACCGCTTTAAGTGTTGAAGATGCCGTGCGTCAAGCTGGGTTTGCTAATCTTCGGCTCGAGAAGTATGTGCTTTCTCCATCTGAGCAAATCGGGGCAACCCTGACCAATCCGTTTGTGGCTGGAATTTTACTCGCCATTGGAATTATTGGCATCTTAATTGAATTGTTTCATCCCGGTTTAGCTGCGCCGGGTATCATTGGCGTTTTGGCATTGGTGGCGTATTTTATGGGTGGGTTATTAACCGGCAGTGGCAGTACCGTGGCGTTTATTTTATTTATTGCAGGGATTCTTCTGATTATGGCAGAGCTTTTAATTGTCCCTGGAGCAACCGTGGTTGGGTTACTTGGTCTGGGCAGTATAGTCGCCAGTATTTACTTGCAATTTGGTCAGAATTTTGCAGTTGTGTCCGGCACAGCCACCATCGTGGCGGGTATTTGTATCGGGCTTGCCTTGTGGAAATTACCAAGCAGTACGATTTTGAATCGCTCAATTTTTTTGAACACCACCATGGCAACCACTGGCGCAGCCGCCATCATGCCCAATCAACTGGCTTCTAAACTCGAGGGCAGGTTCGGCACAGCCCTTTCAGACTTACGTCCAAGTGGTATTGCCAGTATCGAAGGTGAACGCATGGATGTGGTTGCCGATGGTGAGTTTATTAAATCTGGTACGATGCTCGAAGTCACAAGGGTCGAAGGTCGGCGAATTGTGGTTAAAAGCAAGACTTAATCTGGTAACTCGGGTAGGCTATTGGTGTCTTTAGGAGGATTTACATGGAAGCATTTATTTTTATTGGTGTTTTAATCATTGTTGCGTTCTGGATTTTATTTAGTGTCATCCCCACTGGTTTGTGGATTTCAGCATTGGCAAGCGGTGTCAATGTCGGCTTACCAAGTTTAATTGGGATGCGTTTACGGCGTGTTTCACCTGCTCGAATTATTTACCCTCTGATTAAAGCTCGTAAGGCGGGTCTTAAAGATGTGATTCAAAATAATCTCGAGGCGCATTTCTTGGCGGGTGGTAACATAGATAAGGTTGTAGATGCCTTAATTGCCGCCGATAAAGCCAGAATTCCATTGACCTTTGAGCAAGCCACCGCCATTGACCTTGCTGGGCGCGATGTGCTGGATGCAGTGCGGGTCTCGGTTAATCCTAAAGTGATTCAAACCCCAATGGTCACAGGTATGGCACAAGATGGTATTCAACTACTTGCCACAGCCCGTATTACCGTGCGGGTTAAAATTGACAGGTTGGTCGGTGGGGCTGGCGAAGAAACGATTATCGCCCGTGTCGGCGAAGGTATTGTGGCTGCCATTGGTGCGGCGCAAGACCATAAAGCGGTTCTCGAGCAACCCGATATTATTTCTAAAACCACGCTGGCTAAAGGTTTAGACGCGGGTACTGCTTTTGAAATCCTTAGTATTGATATTGCCGAAGTGGATGTCGGCAAAAACATTGGCGCACAATTAAAAACCGACCAAGCCGAAGCCGAAAAGCGGGTTGCCCAAGCCAAAGCCGAAGAACGCCGTGCTATGGCTGTGGCAGTCGAGCAAGAAATGCAGGCTCGAGTCCAAGAAATGCGTGCCAAAGTGGTCGAAGCCGAATCCCAAGTGCCTTTGGCGCTTGCCGAGGCGTTTAAGAGCGGCAAATTAGGTGTGATGGATTATTACAACATGCAGAATTTACAAGCCGACACCAGTATGCGTGGCGCAATTTCTGAATCGGCTAAACGCGATGCCAGTAAGTAATTTGAATCTCGAGGGGGAGTATGAACCTTCAAACTATCGTTCAATTTTTTCTTAGAAACCCCGAGTTCTTAATCATTGGTTTTGTGGTTTTATCGAGCCTAATTAACTTCCTAGGCAATTCCGGGAAACGTCTGCGCGAATCCCAAGCGGCTGGCGAAGAAGCCGAAGAACGTCGTCGTCGCGGTTCGATGCTCGAGACCGAACAGCGCGAAGCTGACCCTGCCACACAAAGTTATGATGGCTACTTGAAACGCAATGAGCAACCAGACGCAACCCTGTCCAGACCAGCCCCACCGCCACCAAACCAGCAAGAACTCAAAGACTTGCAAGCTGATATTCTCGAGGCACTTGGCATGGGGACCACCACAACTGCCAGTGCCAATCCTCAAGAAGAATTACGGCGCAAATTGGCTCAGAAAATGGGACGCACCACGGCTCAGGTTGCCCCACAAGCGCCATTGGGACGTGGCAAACCACCACCACCAGCCCCCATGGGCATGAAGCGCCCGCAGGAACGAGAAGACCGTAAACCAATCGAAACCACCATCACCTCTAACATCGAAACCTACTTAGAAAGCAGCAGCCAAGAAAAACTCGAGCGCGACTCGAGACCGGATTCATTTGGTCACAGTAAACGCCAACCGCATTTTGACCGTCCCCAAGGGCTTCGTCCTGAGCAAGAAGGGCTTTCTTCAGTACCTGGCGAAATTGGTTCGACGGTGGTGGCACTGCGTAGCATTCAAGAAGTGCGTGGCAAAGAAATTGTACCTACCAATCGCCCAGTTTTAGGCAACACCAAGCGTTTTATAGACACCAAAGAAGCTGTTTCTGGTTTTGTTTGGAATGAAATCTTAAGTACACCACGTTCAAGAGTTCGGCGTTAAAGACTTGATAAAAAATAATGTCCTGCAATAAGAATAGTTTAACATTGACCGTAGGGGCAAGGCATGCCTTGCCCTGTGATAGGTTGCGTTTATTTAAGTCAAAACAGGATTTTATAAAAACCCAAGTTGATTTCGGGAACGATTGCCTGAAAAACCACGTATTGTAGCTTATGGAAAAGTTTTTTATGGTCTACGAAGGCAACGCGCAACGCGGTCCTTATTCTGTTTCACAACTCGAGAATTTTCGGCGCAACGGTGAATTATCGGCTCAAGCACTGGTTTGGACTGAAGGCATGACCGACTGGCAGCCAATTGCCTCGGTTTTGGCAACCCCTCCACAAATGCCAATTGCGCCAATCCCAGCACGGTTAGCCCCTGTGGTACTTCCAACAGGGGCGGTTCAAGACAGCGATTACACTTTTATTTTGATTGCCCATGTGCTGATGGGGGCTTCGATTTTGACGGCTGGTACAATCAGCGTGGCTGGCTTAATCATGGCATATATCAAACGGGATGAATTAAAAGGCACATATCTCGAGTCACATTGCAAATGGATTATCGAGACCTTCTGGATTGCCTTTGGGGTTGGCGCACTTGGCTTTATGTTGTCTTTTATCTTTATTGGCATTCCAATTTTGTTTGCTGTGGCAATTTGGTTTATTTATCGTGTGATTTTGGGTGCAATTCGGATTAGTGAACGTCGCGCACTCTGAGCCGTAATCTCAATTGCACTGCGGCTAAACACTGGGATATTAACGCTACTCATCAGTTTTAAGTCTTCTAAGGGGCTACTGGCTTCATCCAAAAATTTAAGAACTGTCGTGGCTGGATTATGCTTAAATAAATCGCTAAAAAAACTTGCTCCACCAATCCGTTTCTGCTCGAGAACCCGCAAGTAGACACTGTCCATCCAAGCGTGACGATCAAAGTGGCTTTGTGGAAAAAGCGGTGAACCCGTTTCCGTCAGATGCTTAGCAATGGCTTGGGCTTGGTACAGTATGCGCTTAAAGGCATAGCCCGTGCTAGCTTTGGCACGTCCACCAGCAATGCCGATGTTCATAACTCGAGGGCTGTGTAAACGGGCAAAAGGCGCATCGGTCATCGGGATAACCCCAGCTTCGGTCTCGAGAATTTCGTACTGATCTAGTTTTAGGTAGTGCCTAATATATTCGTGTAGGGCGGTGTCGTATTCGGCTTCGGGCAGTAGGGTACTCGAGAAAAGCGTGTATTCGACCAGTGCAGTTCTGGAATCAAAAGGCAGCACATAGACAAAACGAGTTTCGTTATTTTGGGCAATCC
>JANNEE010000247.1:0-3798 GCA_031388325.1 Deinococcales bacterium | reverse complement strand
ACTCAAGTTCAGTCATGGCTCGAGTTTACCCTAATTTAACCGACCAATTTCTCGAGTTCGTCCACCATGCTTTTTAGCACTTCAAAGCCGCGCTGCACAGGCTCTGGGTTGTTCATTTCTATACCCGCCAGTTTTAGCACCTCGAGTGGATAATCTGAACTGCCCGCGCTTAAGAACTGCAAGTATTTCTTAGCGGCGGCTTCTCCTTGCTCTAAAACATCTTTGGCGAGCGCATTGGCGGCAGCGATTCCAGTGGCGTACTGGTTATTGCAATACCAAAGCCATTGGCAACTGTTGCCGCTTCTTCAAAGGGTAATCGATGGGCTAGGTCAAGTAAGCGTTCTAAAGCCCAAGGAGTCCAATCACTTGCATCCAGTGAAGCATCTACTGGGGTACTGGTTTGTTTTCCAGTCCCTTTTTTTTCCTAGCGTTGAATACTAATTTGGTAATCACCCCAAACACTTTTGATGTTACGGCTGCGTCTACCAATTTTAAGGTGATTCTTAAGGATTCTCTTGTCTAGGGGGGAAAATCCCTTGCTCGGCATCAAGGTTTTGCATTATCTCGAGCAGCAAAGTGGGGTTGTGTTGCATCATTGCAGCTTCAACTCCAGCCAGTCCTGAACCGGGTGGAATACTGTTTCTGACATCTTCAATGTATTTTTGAAAAGCGATTCTAGCTTGGCTTTCAGTTTTTTGGAAGTCAAGGTCATGTGCCGATTTTATAACTCCCAATCCTGAGATGTACCCTGAGCTATGTTGCGCTTCGCCATTACAATCTGAGCCATGTTATTCTCCAAGGCGCATGAAACGAAACGTAAGCATTCACACCGACGGAAGCTGCCTCGGAAACCCCGGGGCGGGGGGTTGGGCAGCCGTTCTCGAGTATAACCATAAAGACGGTCAAATCACGACCTTAGAACTCAGTGGTGGCGAGAAAAACAGCACCAATAACCGCATGGAACTAAGCGCCGCCATCGGAGCGCTAGAAGCCCTGACTAAACCCTGTATTGTGACGCTGTACACCGATTCACAGTATTTACGAAAAGCCTTTGAAGAGGGATGGTTAAAAAACTGGCAACGCAACGGCTGGAAAACCAAGGATAAACAACCTGTCAAAAACAAGGAACTCTGGGAGAAATTACTTATTCTCGAGACCCAACACGAAGTGAGTTGGGCATGGGTTAAAGGTCATGCGGGCAACGACCTCAATGAACGCTGTGACCAACTGGCTCGAGCCGCCGCCAAAGGTTTTTTATAGTCTTGAATTCAAATTATCAAAAGAATTGGTTTAAGAAAAGGTACACTGTCAGTATGACTTCTGTAACAAAACCAAGTTTGTTTGGTTTAGAGCATTCAAACCGAGTGTTCTCAAAGAGTGATGCTTGGGGTAAGAATCAGTTCAATTCGTCCTTCCCAGCCGCATTGCTTTGTTGGATGGGAGTACAAGGTATCCATCTAGTGTATTTACAGCTTGATTCACTTGGTCATTTTACACAATCCACAATTTCAACCCAAGCACTTTTTGGATTACCTGCCCTAGATTCGAGTTTGTTTTTTGCCTTTGAAGATGCGTTTACGCCTTACTCAGATTTAATTGTTGGTTCATTGCCTCGAGCCGATTTGGTGACTCGTAATCGAACCTCTAGTAATAAGGATGCTTTGAGCGCTTTTGAGATTAAATTAACGGCTTTGCCTGATAGTACAACTCATCACTTATCTGAAACTCTGTGGGGTTGTGAAATCGTGGTTCGACCAGACACGATTGTTTACTTGGCACTTTCAATAGCTCAAAGTTATAGAACTCAGCGTTTGTATTTGCAAAAGTTACTCGAGAAAAAACCGTTGGGCATAGAAAACTGGTCAAACGCCCAAGAAGTTCAACCCTACTTACCAAGAATTATTGAAGCCCTTGAACACGTTTTCTTGGACTCTACTGCAAGTCAAATTCCAATTTTGCTGCAACCAATTTTTAAGACTGAAGGCAAAAAAAGTGTACTAGCCCAGCAATGCTTTGATTGTTTTGTCTGGAGTAATTTTGCACTTGCTAAGCTCTTTTTTATGCAATCACGCTTGTCAAAAGGCAGTATCACACGGCATGAACGCTCAAGTGTCTGGTTATACAAAATGCTTTTGGACTTTGCAATCAATGGAATTATTGATGCCAAAACAATTATTGATTCGCTAACCTATAACTTAAAGAACGATAAAGCCTTTGCCAGTGCGGGCAGCGTGACCAATCCGTATATGCAGTCATCTGAACTTCTTACCCCTCGAGTGCCCAAAGATGCTTTGCGGGAAATTATCTTGGGTGGTGGACATTTGTTTTTAAGTCCTGAACGCCGTTTAGATGCAATCATTGTCAATACCCTAGGGTTATTCTCATGAATGTACGCACCTTAGATTTATTCTGCGGTTGTGGTGGTTTATCACTTGGTTTCGAGCAAGCAGGTTTTGAAATTGTGGCGGCTTTTGACCATTGGAAACCAGCCCTAGATACTTACACCAGAAATTTTTTGCACCCTGCGTTTGAATGCGACTTGGGCGTACTCGAGGACTTTGCGGCATTGGCACAGTTTGCTCCGAATATTGTCATTGGGGGTCCGCCTTGCCAAGATTTTTCGAGTGCAGGAAAACGCAACACTGATTTGGGAAGAGCTGATTTAACCATCCAATTTGCTAAAATTGTTGCCAATATAGCGCCAACTTGGTTTGTGATGGAAAATGTTGAGTTGGCAATGAAATCAAAGGCTTTTGCCGAAGCCCAAATGATCTTTAAGGCTCGAGGCTATGGGTTAAGTACCGTTGTTCTTGATGCGAGTTTATTTGGTGTACCTCAACGCCGTAAACGCTTGTTTTTAATTGGACAATTGGGCGGCACTGACCATTCTCTTGAGCCAATGCTTAAATCTGGGCTTGCACCAACACCCATGACTGTAAAAGATTATTTTGGAGATACCCTCAATCTTGAGTTTTATTATCGTCATCCGCGTTCGTATGCCCGCCGAGGAATTTTTAGTATTGCCGAACCAAGTCCAACAATTCGTGGTGTGAATCGTCCGATTCCAAGTACCTACCAATTACATCCAACTGATCCAGTATCCAGCGTAGAGGGTCTACGTCCATTGACCACTCTTGAACGAGCGCAAATTCAGACTTTCCCACCAGACTTTGAATTCATTGGCACGAAATCGGTTTTAGAACAGCAAATTGGTAATGCAGTTCCAGTAAAACTCGCAAGCTATGTGGCAAGTTGTCTACTCGAGTTTATGAGTTGCCAACCTGTACAAGATTCACTCTTTGCCTTGGCTTAACACTATAATTCGGCTTGCAGCATCTCTTGGACTGTTTCACGGCGGCGCAGTACCACCCAAGTGTTATTCTCGAGTAGCACTTCGGCAGGGCGTGGTCTGGTCAGGTAATTACTTGCCATGCTCGAGCCATAAGCCCCAGCAATTTTAATCGCAATCAGGTCGCCAATTTCAGGGTTGGATAACTGCACATCGCGCCCAAGAATATCACCAGATTCACAAGCCGCCCCAGCAATATCGAGCGTCACCAAGTCATCAGAACGGCTTAAGTTTTCCATTTCATGAACTGCGCCGTACAGCATCGGGCGTATTAACTCGGACATGCCAGAATCCACCACGGCAAATTCTCGAGCAGTTTTTTTCTTCTCGAGAATTGTTGTCAGTAAGACCCCGCTTTCTGCCACGAGCCAACGCCCGGGTTCAATCCAAAGTTCACTCGCGCCAAAAGCATCTGCTGCTTCATGCCCAAGTTTTGCCAAAGGCGCAAG
>JANNEE010000237.1:0-5213 GCA_031388325.1 Deinococcales bacterium | reverse complement strand
ACTCAAGTTTGGTGCTGGCAGTGGCATGAAAGTCTTGTAAACGCCTTGCGATTAAGCTCTGAAAATGGTTACTAATCAGGCTTTCACGCCCCCTTAAACGTAAAAAACTCGGACGCTCAGTCAGGGATAACCAACTTGGGTCAGTCGGAAGCCGCAAACTCTGCCAATCCAAACTCAGTTCGGCTTGGTCAAAATCATCTCGAGCAGGTGCGGTCTTCCAAGGGTGCGGCTCGAGGCGCGGGGCTGGGACTTGGCTGTGTGGGCTGTTGCCACCGCCGCGAACATACAACCAGTCATCATCACGCCATTCCATGGCTTGCAGACCAGTTTCACGTCCCAGTGGGCAGAAACCTCTTTGGTTGTTCGGCTCGAGCGGACGACCACATAAGTGCGCCAAGTACCATTCGTCGCCTTGGGTTTGTACCAAACTGGCGTGTCCAGCTTTACGAAGCTCCAAGTCTGGTTTTTCCCATGAGGTCAGGATTGGATTTTGAGGATGAATTTCGTAATCTCCGTCCAAGGTTCTTGAACGGGCAAAGGTTACAGCATGTTCATAACTTGTGCCGCCTTCGGCGGTGAGTAAGTAATACCAACCATTGCGTTTGTAAATATGAGGACCTTCGACTAAGCCTATTGGTGAACCTAAGAAAATATTTTTAATGTCACCGACTAACTTTTGGCTTTTTTGGTCATATTCTTGGAGTAAAATCCCACTGAATTGATTTTTGCCCGCTCGGTGTTCCCAACGCATGTTCAGTAACCATTTTCGTCCGTCATCATCATGAAAAAGGCTCGGGTCAAAACCACTGGAATTTAAGTAAATCGGCTCTGACCACTGCCCTTGGATGTCGGTTGTCGTGACCAAGTAATTGTGTGAATCTTTGAATGGACCAGAATTCCAAGTTTTGACATCGGTGTAAATCAAATGGAACTTTTCACCATCATGGGTTAAACACGGTGCCCAAATTCCACATGAATTCGGGTTTCCACGCATGTCCAACTGACTCGAGCGACGCAAAGGTGGCTTAATCGTGCGCCAATACACAAGGTCACGGCTATGATGAATCCGCACTCCCGGAAACCATTCAAAGGTGCTGGTGGCAAGGTAATAGTCATCACCTACCCTAAGAATACTTGGGTCTGGATGAAAACCCGTTAAGACTGGATTCTGGATTTGGGTCATGACTGCCAAGGAGGTAGGCGGCTCGAGTGTTTGCGTCATGGGTGTAACTCCTTAAATGTAGTCTAGCATTTTCTTTATACGTGGCTGCTTAAAAAACCCTTAAACCAAAGACCGGATTCTTTTACAATTCGCTTCTGGGTTGTAAAGTCAACATAGGTCAAGCCAAAGCGTTTATCGTAACCCTCTGCCCATTCAAAATTATCTAAGAAACTCCATGCAAAATACCCTGTTAGTTTTGCACCTTGTTGGATTGCTTTGATACTGGCTTCTAGGTGTTGCTGGAAATACTGGGTGCGTTCAGTGTCGGCAATGGCGTTATTCTCGAGACGGTCAAAGTAGCTCGCGCCATTTTCGGTAATCAAGATACTTTTGGGATTGTATTCTTTTTGTAATCGCAGCAAAAAATCGGTCAATCCTTGTGGGTACACTTCCCAATCAAAAAAAGTGCGTTCAACATCTTGTAAAAACACATGTTGATAACCAAGTAAGGCTTCTGGTGAGGCTTGATTTTGTATTTTAGCAGCTTTGACCACGGTTCTCGAGTAATAATTGACTCCAATAAAATCTAAGGGAGCAGCCATAATTTCTAAATCACCCTCGGCAATTTTTGGGGCATATGCGCCGTAGAGTTCAAGTACATCCTTTGGGTAGCCTAGTCCAAATACGGGGTCAAAGTACCAACGGTTCTGGAAGCCATCGGCTAAATGGGCAGCGCGTAAATCTTCGCTCGAGTCAGAAGCGGGGTACACGGGGGCGGGGTTAAGAACAATACCCGCCTTTGCAACAGGTACATTTTGACGAATAATCGGCATGGCTTGCCCGTGAGCCAGTAATAAATGATGGGTGGCTTGTAAAGAAGCTGCAAAATCGGTTTTGCCCGGCGCATGAATCCCAATTCCGTAGCCTAGGTACGCCGAACACCAAGGCTCGTTGAGGGTTGTCCAGTTCTTTAATCTGTCACCTAGAGCTTGGGTAACAATATCGGTATACTCGGCAAAAGCATCGGCAGTGTCACGATTTAACCAACCACCAGCATCCTCGAGAATTTGCGGTAAATCCCAATGGTACAAGGTGGCATACGGTTCTATCCCTCGGTCTAGCAGCCCGTCCACAATTCGGTCATAAAATGCCATGCCTGTCGGATTGACTGCACCGCGTCCATTAGTCACGACTCGAGACCAAGAAATCGAAAAGCGGTAGGCATTAAAACCAAGTTGCTGCATTAAATCAAAATCTGATGGGTATAAATGATAATGGTCGCACGCCACATCGCCAGTATCGCCATTTTTGACTTTACCGGGGGTTTTGGCAAAAATATCCCAAATGCTTGGGGTGCGTCCGTCTAAGGCGGCAGCCCCTTCGATTTGATACGAAGCCGTGGCTGTCCCCCAAACAAAGTTATTGGGGAATTGTTTTCTTAAAATACTTGGTTTTTCGATTGTTTTTATCATGGTGTAACCTCTTTTGTTATTTGTGCATAGCGGTGCGGTGGCATTTCCAAGACCACGCCATCGGAAAATGTGGCGATTTGCAAAGTTGAACTTGGGTTATAGGCAAAATAGGTGCGGATGTTGTTTTTTTCCAGCACCGCAAATTGGGCGGTGTCGGCTAAAATTTTTTGGTTCGGCACACCGTAGGCTTCCAGACTCGAGAACCAATGGTGTGTCTGGGTTAGCGAATTACCAAATTCTGGACGCAATTCTTGATTCCACAGGCTTTTACCAAGACTCGGATTACCAAGCGCCAAATACATTGCCGAAAGGTCATTCCAATATCGTTCTTTAGAAAAACTTGCAAAATTGGTTTCAATAAAACCTTGTTCTCGAGCCAAATACAAACTTGCGCCGGTTAATGGCAAGGCGTTAATTAAGTGAATTGCGCCTTTGACACTTGTCCACCACGTTCCGTACTGCCCACCATCGCCCCAAAGAATTCCAATGGCAGTTGGAGCAAAAGCTGTCGGAAAATTACCACCCGCCGAAAACCAATACTGCCAAACTGCATTGGTCTCGAGGGCGTACATCCCAATGGCTCGTTCGAGTAATTCTGGGTTTTGACTGACCTGAGCGTAACGAATTAAACCCGCCCAAGCATTGACCGCTTCGCTCGAAGATTCTTGATTTGCGCCGCGCATCCGCCCACGGTTATCACCACTTGCCCAAGAATGCCCCGCGTAAGCATCAAAGTTATGGGTTTGGGTAAAAAAAGCATCATCCGCCCCCGCCGCGATTTCTCGAGCCAAAATATCAAGCACAGCACGGTGTTTTTTAAGCCAAACAGGGTCGCGTTCGGCAACACTAGCTGCCGCATGAAGAAAATAACCAAAATTAAAATGATGGTCGTTGAGTTGATAATCTGCCCCATGTGAAGCTGGTACTGGAATGACTGTTCCCCAACGTCCATCCCAAAAAAGTGCATGTGGTGGGGCTGGGTCAAACCATTCTTCAAGCCGCTCTTTGATGGCATTGACCAAAATTTGCACGACTGCCTGTTCATCAAGTTGCTCGGCAACCTCAAGCATTTGGCTTAAGCGCCCAAAGTTACGGGCATCGGTGTAGCCATCGGTGATGCGAATACTCTCGGGGGACAATGGAAAAAATTGTTTACGTTGGGTAAATTCTAACAATGCCATGCGGATTTCGGCTCGAGCCGTTGAATCTGGGCTAATCGGCAAGTTTGGCAAAATCCCCGTGTATGGCGTACTGGTCACAAAAGAATTGGTGGCAGCCAGACGAATCTGCCCTCGAGCCGAAACATAACTCCATTTGGATAACTCGAGCTTGGTGTTTTTGTGTTGATGCGGGTATAAACCCATGATTGGTGTACCGCTACTGGTCTCGAGAAGGTGAGTTGTTTCTACGCTTTGCCCAGCCCAACGCCATAAAACTTTAGAATCGGTTGGTATTGCCAAATGCTGGGCTAAAAAGGTTGTGGCTTCGAGTCGCAATTCTGGGTTTTGTTGGGCTTCTTCGGGCAGGGCAGCCACCGTCAAACGACCACCTGAAACAAATCGCTGGCTTCCAGAACCACGCCATTTTGCACCCTGCAAAGTAAAAATGATGTAATCACGTCCAGCCACCCGAAGCCCAGTCGCATCACAAGCAAGTTCAATGCAGGGACGCGCCCAAATCTGGGGTGACTCGAGAAACGATAGCTTTATTTCTCGATTGGCTGTAAACCAAACAAAAGGTAAGCCTCGTCCAAAAGTAGAATGCAGCACTTGCTGGTTGTTTCTAAATTCACTGCGAACCACAAAATCACTGGCTGCATCCACTCGAGCATCTGCAAACCTCGTGTTCTCGAGACCAACTGTAATATGCGGCGCAAATGGTGTGGCAAAACCTTCTTCTCCCACCTCGAGCTTCGGGTAATTTAATGCCATCCCATTGGCAGTGGCTTGCAGGGCAAACGGTTGTGCCATGAGCGCCCCAGAAAACTTTTCCCACAACAGCGAACCCCACCAAGCATTGGTTGGGTATGGCGCACTAAAATTCTTAGTCTTAAACTCTGGGGCTGGAGGCGCTCGGAAATTGCCTTCACGCCACTGGGTCACCAATTGCGGCACTGGTTTTTGCAAGATAACCGGCTTGCGGTACACCAATCGCCAAAAACTACGGGCTGGCAGAACAATTTGGGCTGATAGTGCCAAACTCAAATCAGGCTTTTCGGCTTGTACCACAGCATCGGTGAAGCCTTTAATACCAATCAGTTCCCAACCGTTCAAATTGGTCTCGAGAATTTGCGAAGCCAAACTGGTGTTGGTTGCTATGACTGTCAAACGATTTTCTTGTTGTGCTGCATGAAGCCATAAATTTGGATTATTAGAATTCAATTTTATGGCATTTCCAACAAAATGCTTTAAGTGCCTAAACGCATAATAAGTTGCCCGTGGCACGCCAGAAATATCGAGTGTGCCATGTCCGCCAATACCCTGCAAAGCAAAATAAGCGTTCAGGGTTGCCCCAGCGCTTGCCATCCGCAACGTGGTTTCGGCAGCCCAAAGTCCCGCCAATTGATCGCCAATGTGCCT
>JANNEE010000173.1:0-3760 GCA_031388325.1 Deinococcales bacterium | reverse complement strand
GAAATGATACGCCAGTACAGCCAAGAAAGCCATCTGCCCGAAAGCCAATATCAAACCCTTCAAGCCTTGTGTAAAGTCGCCCTAGACTTAAGCGGCAAATGGTATGAACACCGCAATGGCGAATTGATTGGCGAATGGAGCAAACGTCTTGAGCAAGACCATGACAACATTCGTACTGCCCTAAATTGGGCGCTACAACACGATACCTTGACTGGTACAATTATTTGCGGGCAATTGGAACACTTTTGGTATATCCGAGGTCATCACCGCGAAGGGCTGAACTGGGCAAGGCAATTTGAACTGCTTTACCAAGACCCAGACCAAAAGCGTGTGCTTTTGCTGTGGACAATTATTAGTTTGTCTAAAGAACTTGGCGAGTACGATTTGGCAAAGGCAACCCTAGAAACCTACCGCCAATTGGCAATAACACTTCAGGATAAGCGATTGATTGCCAATTACGAAAAATTAGTTGGATTTATAGCTCATGAACAAGGTCATTTGGACTTAGCTAAAATACATTTGGAAAATTCTTTGCAAATTCATATTGAATTTAACAACCAGTATTCTATTGCCACCTGCCACAACAGTTTAGGGGCTATCGCCGCCAAACAAGGACTTTACACAGAAGCCAAACTTCACGCCGAGGAAGCTCTGCGCCTAAAACGTGTAATCGGAGATAAACATGGTGTTTCTTATGCCATCGAAAACCTTGGGGTAATTGCTGGTCAACAAGGCGATTATGCCTTAGAAAAAATCATGATGGAAGAAGCCTTGCGCTTAAACCGCGAACTTGGCGACCAACAAGGGATTGCTAAAAGCATGTATGCGCTTGGAAAAAATGCGCTTGAGCAGAATCAAATGCAAAATGCAATGCGCTACTGCCTTGAAGCCTTTGATATTTTTTGTCGTTTGGAACGTCGTTATTTAATGATTCAACTGATTCATACTCTTGCCCAGATTGCCAGTCGGCTCGGGCAACCGCTAACAGCTTGGCGCTTTATCACCCTAAGCATTCACCTTTCAAGCCAATTGCACAGCCTGCCACCGCAATCATGGTTTATAGAACAGCGTAACTGGCAAAAAGAAAGTAACTTAACGGCGGCACAACTGGCAAAACTCGAGTTTGAACTAGAAAAACAACCACAATTTGAGCGAATCCAAGAGATTTTGTTGTGGTTGTCACAATCCCAAGTTTCGCCGCAAACACTGGTAAACAGCTAAAGCAAGTCTATACGCCTTTTAGAATCGTTTCGATTTGCTCGAGTTCGGCACTGCTAAAACCTAAGTTGTTCAATGCGCCAACTGCATCTTCAATTTGCGATACTTTACTTGCGCCAATCAGTGCCGAATTGACTTCGGGTAGGCGCAGCACCCAAGCCAATGCCATTTGTGCCAGTGTTTGCCCTCGAGCCTCTGCTAAGGCGTTTAAGCGCCTGACCTTCTCGAGTTTCGCATCGGTGATGTGTTCTGGTCTTAAGAATCCATGGGCTGTACTTGCTCTTGAGCCTTCTGGAATTCCTTGTAAGTATTTACTCGAAAGTAAACCTTGTGCGAGCGGCGAGAACACAATTGAACCGATGCCTTCAGCGTGTAGCACATCGGTTAATCCATTCTCGACCCAACGGTCAAACATATGGTAATTCGGTTGGTGAATCAAGCACGGTGTACCAAGTTGACGCAGGATTTTAGCGGCTTCTTGGGTTTGTGTTGGGTTGTAACTCGAGATGCCAGCATATAAGGCGCGTCCACTACGAACAATAAAGTCAAGCGCTTGCATGGTTTCTTCTAAAGGTGTGTTCGGGTCAAAACGATGCGAATAAAAAATATCCACATAAGGCAGATTCATGCGTTTGAGGCTTTGGTCACAACTGGCAATTAAGTATTTGCGGCTGCCCCATTCACCGTAAGGTCCAGCCCACATTAAATAACCTGCTTTGCTCGAGAGAATTAACTCGTCGCGGTAAGGCTTAAAGTCATCTTGGTAAATTCGTCCAAAGTTCTCTTCGGCGCTGCCCGAAGGAGGACCATAATTATTAGCCAAGTCAAAATGGTTAATCCCAAGGTCAAAAGCACGGCGCAGCATCGCACGGCTGTTTTCAAAATTGTCCACGCCACCAAAGTTATGCCAGAGTCCAAGTGAAATCGCAGGCAGTTGTACGCCACTTTTGCCGACCCGATTGTATTTCATGGTGTCATACCGATTGTCTGAAGCTAAATACATGATTTGAAATTGTAACAGGTTTTCGTAGGGGTGAACCTTCTTGACTATAAACACGCACCTGACGGGCATGGTCGCTTGTGTTCATCCTGTGAGACAAAGTAATTTGGAATTGCCCTATCCTCTAAGCTGTTTACCCAATATCCCTGAAAGCTCAGAACAATTAGAATTTTTACATGGCACGTCAGAAAGTTAAAAAAACCGATCTTGAGAAACTAAAAATTGTTCTCGAGAAACCCAAGCCCATTCTTGGTCATGTCGTCTCGAGACCTGTGCAAACCCACGACAATGAACGCCGCTATAACCGTAAGCGCGATAAGAAAGTTGCCGAGGAATGAAAGAACTCCTTGCTACGGCGGGTGGTCGCACCTTTTTAACCATGTGGCTTGGGCAGAGCATTTCTGGTTTTGGCTCGAGACTGACAATTTTTGCCTTTGGCATTTGGTTGTACAAAGAAACGGGTTTGGCGACACCGCTTTATTTAACGGCTTTGGCGGGTTTTTTACCGGGCGTGCTGCTCGCGCCTATTGCTGGGGTGATTGTTGATCGTACCGACCGCCGTACTGTGATGATTTTGGTTAATTGTGTTCATACCGTGGTGACACTGGCACAGTTTTTTGTCATCTCGAGTGGACAGACCAATTTGCCAATTATTCTTGGGCTGCTGGCAATTTCTAGTGCCGCCGAAACGTTTCAATGGCCAGCCGAATCCTCGAGCATGAGTGTGCTTGTGCCACCAAGTCAACTTGGTCAAGCCAATGGCTTGTATGCAATGATGGGCGGAGCAGGGGATTTAATCGCCCCGATTGCTGGGGCGTTACTGGTCTCGAGTATTGGTATCGCTGGGATTTTACTGATTGACCTTGCCAGTTTTGCATTTGAGTTCTTGACGCTGTTCGTGATTCGGATTCCGCCGCCAACTCAGTCGGTTATAGGCTCAAAGATGCAGGGTGGGGTGCTGGCACAGGCTAGAGATGGTTTTAAGTTTATCACCTCGAGACCGGGGTTATTTAGTTTGCTGATTACTTTTTCGGGCGTGAATTTTCTCTTAGGGATTATTCAAAATCTTCAAGTGCCTCTGATTTTATCCCGAAGCACTGACCCAAGTGCGGTTGGTGTTATCGCCTCGAGTTTTGGCGTGGGGGTCTTATTGGGTGGTTTTTATATGACCAGCACAGGCGGCTTGCGTCCTCGAGTGCATGGGGTTTTTGCTGGGATTGGTTTTTCGGGCTTGCTTGGCACGGCTTTATTTGGCTTGGCACAGAGTATTCCACTTTGGATGTTGGCTAATTTCTTTGCGGGTTTCTTGTTGCCCGTTTTAAACGGTGCAAGTCAGAGTATTTGGCAGTCTAAAACTCCGTCTGATATTCAAGGCAGGGTTTTTGCAGCACGGCGGCAGATTGCTCAGATTACCAGTCCAATGGCGTTTATTATTGCGGGTCCAATGGCAGATTTGGTCTTTAAGCCGTATTTTGTTACAGCCGATGCTTGGACTTGGTTACTTGGCGGCTCGAGCGGACGTGGTTACGCAGCCATGTTTGT
>JANNEE010000196.1:0-7536 GCA_031388325.1 Deinococcales bacterium | reverse complement strand
CTTTTTGTATCCCGACCCTATTTTATTAAATTACTCGAGAACGGTGCGATTGCATTTCGTAAAATTGGTAAGCATCGGCGAGTACGATTAGCTGATGTAATGCACTATAAACAGCAGACAGATTCGTTGCGACTCGAGGCGTTGCGTGAACTGGCTGCCCAAGCTCAAGAACTTGGTATGGGTTATGACTTGTGATTGTACTGCTCGATGCCAGCGTTTTATATCCTGCTCCGTTGCGTGACTTATGGATGAATTTAGCCTTACTTGATGTGATAGAAGCTCGTTGGACACATGAAATTCATGCTGAATGGATTCGTAATGTTTTGAAGAATCGTCCAGATTTAACATTAAATCAACTGATGCGAACCCAAGCTCTCATGGATTTTCATGTGCGTGATGCGCTCATTACTGGTTACGAGCATCTGAAATCAGGATTGCAATTACCAGACCCAAATGATTGTCATGTGTTGGCAGCCGCGATTCAGGCTCAAGCCAAATTGATTATCACCAGCAATTTGAAGCATTTTCCGAATCAAGACTTGGTTTTATTTTCCGTGATGGCATGGCATCCAGACCAATTGGTTTTGCATTTGCTTAAAACCAATCCAATTGGCTTGTTGGCGGGACTGCGCCAACAACGTGCCAACCTTCATAAGCCACCAATTACTGCTTTTCAAATGTTAAATATGTTGAGTGAGGTTGGTTTAATCAACAGTGCTTTACTGCTCGAGGAATTGGCATCTGACTTTTAGCGCAACGCCGCCACTAACGTCTGGATATTGTGCCGAAAAGCCTTCAAAAACGTCTCGCCGCTCGAGCCAATTGCACCAAGCGAATCGGTATACAGGGCTGGGGCAATTTTGGCATTGGTTTCTCGAGCGATGGTTTGGGCAAGTTTGGCGTTAATGATGTTTTCAGTAAAAATTGCTTTGACTTTTTCGCGGCGAATAATGCGGATTAACTCGGCGGGTTCTTTGGCACTTGGGGCGCGTTCGGTACTACCGCTCGGGATGATTGTGCCAACAACCTTAAAACCGTAATGGTCGGCTAAGTACCCAAGTGCGTCGTGATTGGTCACGATTTTGCGGCTCGAGATAGGGATTTTTTTTACCTCGAGTTTTGCCCAAACGTCCAGATTAGCTATTTCACGGGTGTATTTTGCGGCGTTTGTCCAGTATAGGGCTTGGTCGTTTTTATCGGCGGCACTTAAGGCGTTACGGATTCGGTTGATCATTTGAATCGTGTTGTTTGGATTCCACCAAATATGCGGGTCGGTTTCTTCTTGATGTTCGTGTTCATGACCAGCTTCCTCGAGTTTACGGGCGGTTAAGTTGGAAGCAAGTTCAATAATTTGGGCTTTGCCACCAGCGTTTTTAGCCAGTTTAGCAAACCATGTTTCTAACCCAGCGCCATTCAAGAAAACAATTCGGGCTTTGGCGAGGGCTTTGACATCGGTGGCACTCGGTTGGTAACTGTGGGTGTCACCGTCTCGAGGCACAAAATTGACGATTTGAATTTTGTTGCCACCAACGTTTTTGACCAAATCCTCAAGTATCGAAAAGCTGGTCACGACCTGTAGGCTTTGGGCTTGGGCTTGGGCGAGGCTCGAGACGAGAAAAATACCGATAATAAGACGCTTCATTACTTAATGATAATCTATTCTCAATTAGAGCCATGAGACTAGACTTGGTACAAGCACTTCTAAGCCGAACTGGGTTACGATAGCCTAAACCTCGAGAACGAGGTCTTAGGAGGTTTCATGCCCTTAGTCACTGGTGGAGCAATTTTAAGCGCAGCCCGCGTTGGTCAGTACGGTGTTGGTGCTTTCAATACAAACAACTTGGAATTCACCCAAGCCATTCTCGAGACAGCCGAGAAATTACGCAGCCCGGTTATTTTGCAAATTTCTGAAGGCGCACGCAAATACGCTGGCACGGAAAATCTGGCACACATGATTGCTGATATGGCAAGCCGTGTGAGCGTACCTGTAGCCATTCATCAAGACCACGGCTCGAGCTTAGAGATTTGTAAAAGTGCCATTGCGGCTGGCTTTACCAGTGTGATGATTGATGCCTCGCATGACCAGTTCGATGAGAATGTGCGAATCACCAAAGAAGTGGTCGAGTACGCCCACGCCCATGGCGTGACGGTCGAAGCCGAACTTGGGCGTTTGGGTGGTATCGAAGAGCATGTGGATGTCTCTGCCGAAGATGCCTTTTTAACCGACCCCGAAGAAGCGGCTCGCTTTATTGAATTAACTGGTGTGGATTACCTTGCCATAGCCATTGGCACAAGTCATGGCGCGTACAAAGGCAAAGGCAGACCGTTTATTGACCATGCCCGCATCGAAAAAATTGCTTCTTTAACCCCGATTCCTTTGGTGATGCACGGCGCTTCGGGTGTCCCCCAATGGCTAACCGATAGGTTTAAGGCTTCTGGTGGCGAAATTGGCGAAGCGGCTGGAATTCACGACGACGACCTGAAACAAAGCACCAAATTTGGGATTGCTAAGGTCAACATTGATACCGATTTACGCCTTGCATTTACCACGGCGGTGCGGGAAGTGCTGATGAAAAGCCCTGCCGAATTTGACCCGCGTAAAATCCTCGGACCAGCCAAAGATGTGATGAAAGAAATCGCGGCGCACCGAATGCAGGTTTTGGGCAGTGCTGGAAAAGCCATATAATACGTGACAGTAGACTCGAGTCAAAAAAGCCTGTCCAGAATGTAACAAAACCTCTTGACTCTGACACAAGGTCAGACTCCATGATTCGTAACGGACATCGAGACCTCCCGCTCGATGTCCGCTTTTTTGCTATTCACTCTCGAGTTATTTACTTACAGGCGGTTCTCGAGTAATCACATGGTAGTCTACACAGATGGAAACGCTCATTGGAATTGATCTCGGTGGTACAAAAATCGCCGCCGCAGCCGTACAAGACGGTAAAATTATTGCTAAAGTGATCATCCCGACCCCCAAAGACGGTGCGGACAGTGTTTTTGCCGCAATGATTGAAGCGGCTAAAGAAGTTTTGCAAACTGCTCCTGCGACTCGAGTTGGGGTTGGCGTACCCGGACCACTCGATTTCAAAAAAGGCGAAATTAAATTTGCTCCAAACATCAACGGCATCGTCAATGCACCTGTGGTGGCTGCCTTACAAGCTGGTTTGGGTTTACACATCGAACTCGAGAACGATGCCAACGCCGCCGGACTTGCCGAGCATACTTACGGCGCAGGACGCGGCGCGAGTTCAAGTTACTTCATCACCATTTCTACGGGTATTGGCGGCGGAATCATTCTTAACAACCGTATTTGGCGCGGTGCAAATGGAATTGCGGGTGAAATCGGACATGTTATTTCCTTGCCCGGCGGGGTAATCGCTGGCAGTGGCGTGTCTGGGGCATTAGAAGCGGTTGCCAGTGGCACTGCGATGGCGCGTGATGCCACTTATGCCTTTGCTCGAGCCGTGGACACCAAAGAACTTTTTGTGATGGCACAGAATGGCGAATTTCGAGCCGTCAAAATTGTAGACCAAGCGGCTCGCTACATTGGTTGCGCCATTGCCGACTTGCAAAAAAACCTTGATCCAGAAGTGTTTGTCTTGGGCGGAGGCGTTTCCGAAGTCGGCGATTTCTTCTTAAATAAAATCCGTTGCGTTGCCGAAGCCGAAGCCAAGGGATTTGCTGTCCCCATTATTCGTAAAGCCCTGCTTGGCAGCGATGCTGGCGTGATTGGGGCTGCACTGGCGGCAAGAGAATAGAGTTTTTTTACTTTTTTGCCTTTATCCTTCCCTTCTCCAGAACCAAGTGCGGTGTAATAAACGGCGGTTTGTCGTCTTCGCGGTGTGCAATAATCAGCAGTGTCGCGTTTTGCTGGCTTAGAACCGTCCAAACCAAGTGTCTCGAGGGTGGGTCTAGGTAATCAAAGGCTTCATCTAAAATAATGATTTCTGGATTGGTGACCAAAGCCCTTGCTAGAAGTAGTTTTCGCAATTCACCTTGCGAGGTGTGTAGGGCGTTGCGACTGGCTAAGTAACCAATCTCGAGTTGTGCAAGAAGGTTTTCGACTCGAGACGTTTCGTGTGTTTCCAGTGGTCTATGCCAACCAATACCGCCAGAAAATCCACTGGCAACAATCTCAAAACCCGTGGCATCTACCCTATGCCATGCCTGCATATCGCTCGAGACAAGGGCAATTCTGGCTTGGCGTTGCCAAATTGGGGTTTGACTTGAACCAAACCAAGTTATTTGACTGCCGTGTGCGGCTGGGATGTCGCCGCGCAGTAACCTTGCAAAAGTGCTTTTGCCTGCGCCGTTGTGTCCCGTAATCAGCCAGTGTTGGTTACGACGCAAAGTAAAATTGATTTGCTCGAGAATCAATTTTTTTTGGCTGATGGCGTGTCCGTCTGGGGCAGTGGCATCGTCCTTGGGTTCGCCAAGGTACAGATTGGCATTTTTGATTTGCACCAGAATTTCGGTTTGTGCTTTAACTCGAGCTTGTTTGACTGGAATTGATTGAATTATTTCTTGGGGGCTGTACAAACAAATGGTTTTATTCTCGAGCAGTAAGGTTTTTTGGTCTGCCGCAAAAGGTTCTTCTTGGCGGTGTGTGGTGTAAACCAGTGTTCCACCCTGTTTAAGGTAATTTTTAACAATTCCACGCAGTCTGGCTCGAGAAGCTGTATCTATTCCACTGAAAAATTCATCCAAGAGCAATACTTTTGGCTCGAGCAACAAGGCTCTGGTCAGCAGCACTTGGCGCATTTGACCTTTGGATAGTTGGTTAAGTGGCTGCTCGAGAAAAAATGTGATTTTGAATCGCTCGGCGGCTTGAAGCACCGCTATTTGTTGGGCTGGTTCGAGTGGGGTGTATAAAAAATCGCTTTGCGTAAAACCCGTTTGTAAAACCTCTAAGGCGCTACGGTCATGGTTCAGGCGTTGATAACGCTCTTGAAGCTCTGGACTGACCAAGGCGATATGTTGTTTAGCGCCAATTGGACTGCTGCGTGGCGGATGCGTAAAGTGATAGTTTCGTTTGCCGCTCGAGTGCCAATGGTCGCCTGATAAAAGTTTTAAGAGGGTGCTTTTGCCCGAGCCGTTTGCGCCGATTAAATGCAGCACATCACCTTGGCGAATTTCTAAATTGATCTTCTCGAGTAAGACTTGATGATTAAGTTCTACGCCAGCCTTCTCGAGGTGAATCAGCATAAAAAAATATCCCCTAAAATGCAGGGGATATTCAAGTACAACTAATCCTATTTTGGCAAGAGAACGTTATTGATGACATGTACCACGCCGTTGCTTGCACCAACATCGGTGGCAACAACACGGGTTAGGCGCTTAGATTCGTCAAGCAAGGAAACACCGCCGTTCAGCACATAAATGGTTAGTTCGCCGCCCTGTACGGTCTTAACTTTTTTGCGGTTCATACCGACCACATCAGCTGCCATGACTTTACCCGAAACGACATGGTAGGTCAGGACTTTGACCAAGGCAGCTTTGTTTTCTGGTTTAAGTAAGGTGTCTACTGTGCCGGCTGGAAGTTTAGCAAAGGCTTCGTTGGTTGGGGCAAAAACAGTGAATGGACCGGGACCCGAAAGTGTTCCGACCAAATCGCCAGCTTTGACGGCTGCCACCAAAGTAGCAAAGGCGCTATTACCGGCGGCTACGTCCACGATTGTTCCGGGAGCAGTTTGGGCAACGACGGTTGAGAGCATGGCGGCGGTTAATCCAAGTGCAAAGAATTTTTTCATATATTTACCTCGGGTTTGAGCTTACGCAATTGCTTGCCTCAAGAACCAAGCTCGGCATGACAATCAAAAACCAGCCCAGCCCACGATTTTATTGTTTCTCACAGGATACTTAAAAAACCTGAAGTGTTAAATACAATCGTAAGCGTTGTCTGTACTAAAAACCTCAAAAACAATGTGCATAAAGTTGCGATTATTACGCCAAGTCTTAAAATAGTAAGCCATCCCACTCGAGGGCAGCAAAGTGATAGCCTTAAACCATGAATCTCCTCGACCCTCGTGTTCTCGAGCGCTTGACCTTACATCGTGCTTTTTTGGGTGATTTACGCCAAGCCCTGACCGCCAGCCTTGCGCCAGAAAGCGAATTACGCGATGCTAGAGCCGCCGCTACGGGTCTCGAGCAGAGTTTTTTGTTGGTCGTGGCGGGCGAATTTAATTCGGGCAAATCTTCACTCTTGAATGCCTTACTAGGCGGTGAGGCGCTTTTAGAAGGGGTCACACCGACCACCGATAAAGTTCAGATTTTAGTGCATGGGGAAACGGACACCATCACGCCTTACGAACCGCTCCACGATGCTTTTGTGATACGCCGAGAACTGCCTTTTGGTTTTTTAGAAGGCGTAGCCTTGGTAGACACGCCCGGTACAAACGCGGTTATTCGGCAGCACCAAATTATCACCGAAGGATTTTTGCCCAGAGCCGATTTACTGCTGTTTTTAACCAGTGCAGACCGCCCATTTTCTGAATCCGAACGTCAATTTTTAAGCCTTGCCAAAGCCTGGTCGCGCAAAGTTGTGATAGTGATTAACAAAATAGATTTACTCGAGTCGGATACCGATAAAACTACGGTTTTTGATTTTGTAAAATCCAATGCCCTTGCCACGCTTGGCGAAACCCCGCCGATTTTTATGGTCTCGGCAAGACGACAAAAACGCGAACACAACGACACAGGTTTTCTTGCCCTCGAGCAGCACTTGCGGGAAGTCTTGGGCGAACAAAATCGGGTACGCCTGAAGTTGCTCTCGCCGCTTGGGGTCTCGAGCGAACTGCTAACTCGGGCTGTGGCACGGGTTAAAGCCAGTCAAGAATTGCTGACAGCCGATAGTAAGCTCCTGAACGACATCGAACAAGAATTTTTGCATCATCAAAACGACTTAAAAACTCAACTTGAGGCACAGTTAAATAATGTCTATAACGTGCTAGACGGGGTGCAAAAACGCGGTGAGATTTTTATTGACGATACCCTGCGGGTTTCTAAAACCCTAGAATTACTGAATGCCGATAAAATCCGTGGGCGTTTTGAACGCGAAGTGGTTGCCGATACCCCGCAACAACTCGAGCGCCGCGTTTCAGACATCATAGACCGCTTCTTAGAGCGCAACGTTAAATTCTGGAACGACACGGTGCAAATTTTAAGCACCCGAGGACAAGCCGACGAAACCCGTGCAGCCTTGGTACGCGGCGCACAATTTGATTATGACCGTCAAGGTTTACTCGAGCGACTAGGGCAAGCCGCCAATGCCGAAATTGCCCGTTTTGAAGGCGGGGAATTTGCGCGGCAACTGGCGACCGATGCCTCGAGTGCGGTGGTGCGTGGTGGGCTAACCAGTGTTGGTGGAATCGGACTGGGGGCATTGCTGGCTGGGGTGTTCGGCACACTACTGGCAGATTTTACGGGGATTTTGCTGGGTATTGCTGTGGCTGGACTGGGTTTTTTGATTCTGCCGCGCAAACGCGCCCAAGCCAAAGCCGAACTCGAGACCCGCATTCGTGAAACCCGTGAACG
>JANNEE010000179.1:0-4013 GCA_031388325.1 Deinococcales bacterium | reverse complement strand
CCATCATCGTGGCGCAGCGTCTCGAGTCGGCTAAGCCCAGCATCGAGTAAATCGGGCAGGTCATCTCGAGGGAAGGCTTGTTGTGCCAGCAGCGTCGGTAGAAAGCGCGACAACGTTTGTTCGGTGCAGCCATACGGGTAGCCAATCAGTTGTTCTAAAGCAGGGCGAACAGCACTGAGTAAACTTGGGGTCAGGGCAATTTTTAATCTGGCGCTCTCTAAGTTAGCATCCTGCGGAATACTAAATTTCTTAGCGCCGCGTTTAGCATCGGCTGCCCAACCAGTCCCATCGGTGAAACCACGCGGTTTAACGTTAATTGGTAACTCGAGCGCATCTCCGCCCAAGGAATCCACGTACTTAGCCGTCACTTTGGCAATGCCAAATTCGGTGGCGGTGACTCGAGCATCAAAGCTGCCACGCTGACCTGATTTAATGCTCAGGTTGGTCTCGAGTGGGCTGCTGGTGCTTAAGCCATTTAAGGCAATACTGAATTTTCCTGCGGCGGTGGTTTCGCGGTTGTTATTGACAATGCCGCGCAACTGGAAACTATCGCCACGCACCAAAAAGGTTGGTTGTGAAATTCTGGCAATAATATCTTGAGTGACCATCACTTCTTCTCGGGCTTCGCCAGCTTTGGCTTCCAGCGTTTGTCCCCGTGCCGTGATTCGCCAAGTGGTCAGGTTTTCGGGAAATGGCACAATCAGGGTAGCTTCGCCAGCTTCGTTGGTAATTAAACTGGCTCGCCAATCGGCAGTATCCCTAAAATCCTTACGGACTTTGACTTCTGGGGCGGCAGGAGCTTCGGCTTTGGCGGCGCGGTCTGCTGTTGCCGAGGTTGGCGCACTTGCCGATGGTGAAGCCAATGCAGTTGCTATTGGTCGCGGCGCATCTATGTAAAGCGGTTCGTCTTCGCTTGAGACTGTCCCCACAAGGTTATAGCGACTGCCATGCAGCACTTCAAATGGGTCTGGTGTGTTGTCCTCTTTTAATAAGTAGATTCCTTTGTCTACCACGGTTACGCCCAATTCGGTTTTAATCGGTTTACCGTTTGCATCTTTGACCAAGAGTTTAACTTGTCCTTTTTCACCCGCTTGGTATTTTTGCTTGGCGGGCAGAATCGAAATAGTTAGCTGTTCTTGGACTTTTGGTACAACTAAACCCACTTCAGTTTCGCTTTTTGCGCCCCCTGCGATATAACTGGCTTTCAAGGTGGTGTTTGGCTGCATGTCCTTGGTGATTTTGAAAGTCCAAGCGGCATTGCCACCTGCGGCTCGAGACACACGCTGAGCCATAATTTCATTGCCTTCTAAAGTCAACCAGACATCTGCGCCTTGTTTGATGCCGCTAACAAACGCCACGGCGGTATCGCCGACCGCGTATTCGCGTTTATCCATTTTAATTTGCATTCCACCATTTTCGTAATACCAGTACCACGAAGGGTTATCTTCTGTGACCCAAACAAAAGCCTCACCTAAAGAAACTCGGTCTTGTGGGTCTTTGGCTTTTGCCATGACGCTGTACCCGCCGCCTTTGCTGGCTTTGAACTTGACCACGGCATTGCCATTTTTAGTGGTCACAGTGCGGGTCTCGAGCCGTTCTTCGCGTGGAGTCCAACGGCTTGTGTTGTACCAGTAATCACGGCGCACAAGGGTTAATTCGACAGGGGCATCAGTTGCTTCGCCCTCGAGATTCCGAGTCCGAACATTCATCTCAATTTCTTCGCCAGCTTTGACCACATAACGGTTTGAACGCACCGCCACCCGCACGGTACTGGGGTAGGCAATAATTGTTTTACTGGTGGTTTGTGGACGACGGGTTTCGTCTTCTATCGTGGTTTGAACCGTGTACGCCACGACTGCGTTATCAGGGTCGCGCTCGAGTGGCACATTAACCTCGAGTTTGCCGTTATCGCCTAAAACAGTGTTCTTCTCGAGAATAATCGCTTGGCGCGGCTGCCAATAATCCCATTCGCCCCAGTAATAGCCAAAGTCCGAGTAGCGCGGGTCGTCACGGCGGTAACGCTGCGCCCTCGAGACTTGTAAATTGACCTTACCGCCCGATACGCCGCCGCCAAATAAGTATTCGGCACTGGCAGCCACTTTTACGCTCGTACCTTGGAGTGCAATTTCTGGATTCTCGAGGGCAACCGTAAATTCTGGTTTGATGTAATCTTCAACTTGGAAACTGGCGACAGTCAAACCCGCACCACAAGCCGCTTCACCACTTGGCGCAACAAAGACGCGGTATTGTTCGTACTGAGAGGTTTTAGCCCGTCTGGAGAGGCTAAATGTCCCACTGAAAGTGCCGTATTCATTGACCGCTTGTTTGCCGCGCCAAAGTTCGGTGCTGTCATAACAGGCAACCACACTGATTTCTTTAAGTTTAATTGGCTTTAAGGTGTTGCCTTCGCGCAGCGTCCCACGAAAAGAAACCGCATCGGCGGGTTTATACAATGGTCGGTCGGTCTGCCCTGTTATTTTCCAGCGCTCGACCCCGTAACTCTGCCACCACGACCTCGAGACTGCCCAACTTGCGCCACTGTTTGCCACAATCACACCGTTCTTATCGGTAGACAGCACCAATTTGCCCAGCCCATTAGAATCGGTCTGGATTTGCTTAGCGTTTGTGCCATCAATCCCGTAGACGGCAGCATTACGACGTTGCCCATTGACCCGATTGACCGTCAGTACCGTCACGTTTTTATCAGCACGTTTGACCAACATCCCTAAATCTGTAACCAAGGCAATCCCCACGCCTTTGGCTTGTCCTGCCGAGAACCCCAATAAGTACAAACCGGGCGAGAGTTTGCCAAGATTGACCTGCCCGTAATTTCTGTCCAATTTAACGCTACTGCGTTTAACGACACTGGTTTTCAGACCCTCGGGAATTTTAATTGCCGTATAGCCATCGTTGGATTTTAAGCGCAATAAATCAAGTGGCTCGAGAACCTTATTGTAGGTCACACTGATTTCAGAAGGGTCAGCCCCATAACTGTACAAATCAAAACGCAGGTCATCGGATGGCAAAAAAATCCCCCGCGAATAGACATAAAGGGCTTGATTTTGTTGCGCCCAAACAAAAGCCGCACTTAAACTTAACAGCACCATCAGAACGCCAAATAACCTCGGGAGTGGTTTCATGGAACACAGTCTAATCCTCAAACCTGATTTCTGTCTGATGAAGAATTTTGGACTGGAAGTAAAAAAGTGTTATCATCGCCCTCTGTGATGACCCTTTCTACACCAGCGCCAAAACCGCTCCTGCAAGACGACTTAAAACTCTCATTGCGCGAGCGTCAAAAAATTCGCCGCCGAAACCGCATTTACCAAGTGGCAATCCAGTTGTTTAAGGAAAATGGTTTTGACAAAACCACTGCCACCGATATTGCCCGAACTGCCCATGTTTCACGCGGTACATTCTTTAATTACTACCCCTACAAAGAAGCGGTACTGCTCGATTACGGGGCATACATCGTTTCCAACCTTCACGATGTGATTGAAGAACGCCGACAAGAAGGCTTAGATGCCGCCGCGATGCTCGAGGAACTCTGGCTTGAACTGGCTCGAGTCACCCAAGAAGAACGCGATTTAATCCCGCCTTTAACTTATGAACTGATTAACCCAGACCCAATTCGCGCCAAAGCCGCCTATGAAGCCATGCCACTAGCCAAAATCATCGAACCTTTGCTGCGCGAAACCCACCGAATCCGCGATGATGTCAGCATTGAACGAATTGCCGCCACGATTGCCTATACATACTTAATGACTGCCCTGCGTTGGAGTGCTTTTCACCCAAACCGCCCAGCCAAAGATGAACTCAAAAAAGCCTTGACCTTGGTCTTAGATGGGGCGTATAAACGCTGAACTTGGAAGTTCAGTCGGCTGCTTCGAGTGCTGCGTAGATTTTTAACTCATCGTAATAAGCGTTGCGCTCGACTGGTGTACGCCCAGCCCTTCTAATCATGTCCACCATTTTGTCTCTTGATAACCCTAACGGGCTGGTTGCGCCAGCCG
>JANNEE010000147.1:0-4866 GCA_031388325.1 Deinococcales bacterium | reverse complement strand
CTTATTCAGCAATTTGATTGGATTATGTATGTCTTCGCAGCGTTTTTGTTACTGACTGGCGTGAAAATGCTTTTGGATGCGATAGCCGACAAAGAACACGAAACTGACCTGAGTAAAAATCCCGTCCTAAAATTTCTTCGTAGCCGAATGAAAGTCACCGACGAACTGCACGGCGAAAAGTTCTTTGTCCAGAAACCAGACCCGAAAACAGGCAAATTGGCGCGGTTTGCCACTCCCTTATTTCTTGCCTTAATTCTGGTTGAAGTCGCCGATTTGGTCTTTGCTGTAGATAGCGTCCCAGCCATTTTTGCCATCACCACCGACCCATTTATTGTCTACACCAGTAACATCTTTGCGATTCTTGGACTTCGCGCTTTGTACTTTGCCTTAGCTGCCATGATTCACCGCTTTAAGTACCTTAAGTATTCACTCAGTATTGTGCTGATTTTTATTGGCGGCAAAGTCTTCTTTAATCAAATTTTCGGTAAACTCGACCCAATCATCTCACTGGTTATCACCTTCGTTATTCTTGGGGCTGGAATTGTTTACAGCCTTATCAAAACCAAAGATGATGACAGCACCCCTAAACCCATCACTACATAGGAGAAGCATGGAACTAATCGCTCTAGGACTTGTCGGAATTGCAATTTTAATCGTGCTAAGAACCCCGAAGCCCATTCCCGTAAAAACCAAAGGAAGGAAGTAACTATGCAAAAGCTCTGTCCAATAGATGGTACGCCCCTGATGGAAATGAACAAGAACGGTGTGACGATTGATGTCTGCCCAGAATGCAAAGGGGTCTGGTTAGACCGTGGTGAACTCGAGAAACTGCTGCAAGTCGCCCGTGAAATGGAACGCGAATACGGCGAACCAATTGCTCCTCGAGTCCCAGCCCCACAAGTCCCACAGTATACCCAACCAGACCCACGTTATGCCCAGCCCGACCCACATTATCGCCGTGACGATGATGATGATGACGATGACCGCCGCCGTTATGGTGGCGAGTACGGCAAAAAGAAAAAAAGCACCTTGGGTAGAATATTCGATATTTTTGACTAGCCCTTAGCGCGTTCCCTCCCCAAAACGCGCCTCTTTATTCGCACCCACCGCTCCCCAACGGTGGGTGTTCGCATTCCCAACTTTAAGTGCCTGAATTGGTTAAACTGCTTCTCATGATTTACCGCCCTCCCAGTGAAATGGATTACCCCGGAATGCAGGCTCTGGATTTAGAACTTGCTCGGCTCGAGAATGCCAATTTTGATTCCTTAAGCCAAAAAGACCGAACAGCCGCTTTACGCACCAGCTTACCAGCGCTGCTGTTCTATGCCAGAAGCGAACATAGTTTTGTGGCGATAGATGCCAGTAGCCAATCCGAAACCTTGCCTAGTACCGTTTACGGTTTTATTTTGGCGCAAAGTGTTTGGATGGGCGATAAGGCTTTTGTCTGGGTCTCGAGTATTCGGGTTCACCCCGATGCCCCTCCGGGTTGCTTACCGGGCTTATTGCATTGTGTCACCAAAAGTGCTTTTGATGGTGCGGTTTACGAGCTTCATTTGTTAGCCGACAGCCACCTTGATGTGATTGCCACCCGTGAAGGTTACAAGGACACCAAAGCCAAACACATGGTCAGGCTGCTTGGCTCGAGAAGTGATTCGTAGCGGCTCGAGAACCGAATCATAAGTCCTTGCGTTCAAAAATCAGCATACTGGCAACAATCCCAATGCTCGTGTAAATAATCAGTAGAATAAGGGATTGCTGGGTGGTGTAGGTGCTTGCCCGTAATGGTGAGTACGCATCGAGGTGTTCGGTTAAGAGTAGCGGGCGCAACCAGACAAAGACTTTCAGCATTCCCATCATCAAAATACTGCCAACCCCCGCCAAGGCTGCGGCGGCGGTATTTAAGTACAGCACCCCAAAAACAATCGCCAGAACTGCAATTGGCGATAAAATCACCCCAGAAATCATATACCCTTGGGCAAGTTCGGCTAAAGCACTAAAAGGCGCAAGTTCGCCAACCCCGACAAAAGCACCATCGCCTAAGCCCGTGCCACCCAAAAATGTACCCAAGCCAAAGCGAATGCCGCCAACCAACAAACCACCAAACAAGGTGCTTAAAAGCAGCAAGAACGGATAGAGCATGGCTACCATCAGCTTAGAAAGAATCACACGGGTTCTCGAGACAGGGCGCAGCAATAATGGGCGCAGTGTCCCCCAATCCATTTCGCCGCCAACCAACTCGGCACAAGTCACAGCCGTGAGTAACGGCAACATAAACGGCATCATGATATAGAGCGCCATCCCGGGGACTTGCCAACCCGAAACCAGAATCACATCCGCGCCAATCACTTGAGCGATTCCCTCGTCGGGGGCAAGCGTCAGAATTGCGGGTAGAATAAAAGCCACCAGTAAACCAAGCCGCACACTGCGAAAACCCAGTAATTTACGGAACTCGAGCGAAAGAACACCGTAGCCAACGCGATTAGAAAGATTTTTTGTCATGGATTCCTTTTAGAACTCTCGTTCGACCCGTTCACGGTAATACTCGTATAAATCAAAGTGGTCTGGATTGGCTTCAAACATTCGGATTCCTTCGACGGCTAAGGCTCGGATGGCATCTGGGGCGCGAAGTTCAGAATCCAAATGGACAATCACGTAAGGCGGACGAGCAAAGGAACGCACCACAAAGGGTTGGGTTGACATGGCGGCGGCGGCTCGAGGGGCATCATCTACCCTAAAACGGTAAGCGCTACTGCGTGCGCCTAGGTCTACTTCGTCTAATAACTTGCCGCTCGAGAGGATACCGACGCGGTGGGCGTAC
Organism: Deinococcales bacterium; assembly: GCA_031388325.1. Taxonomy (GTDB): domain Bacteria; phylum Deinococcota; class Deinococci; order Deinococcales; family JAAFIG01; genus JAAFIG01. The sequence continues at coordinate 2,048 of JANNEE010000147.1, read as the reverse complement.
TGACTGACTTCGCGCAGGTGGTGGGTGCTTAGAATTACGGCTGTACCCGTGGCTGCCATGCCCGATAAAACACGGTGAACAAGGTTGATGCCCAAGGGGTCTAGTCCACTGGTCGGTTCATCCAAAACCAGCACTCGAGGGTTGGTCAGGATGGCGGCGGCGAGTCCGAGGCGTTGGCGTTGCCCTAGGCTGTATTCGCGCACAAAACGGTCTTGCATTCGGGTCAATTCGACATTGGTAATCACTTCGCGGATGCGGTTCTCGTCCAAAAGTAGCGGATTGCGGTGGTCGGTGGAAAAGCCCACCCCACCCGCTAATTTGGCATGAGCCATCAGGTTGTCGCGTCCGGTCATGTGCGGATAAAAAGCTGCCGGTGCTTCAACCACTGCGCCCAAGGCTCGGCGTACCTTTGAGCCTCCGGTGTGAACATCCTCGCCGCAAAGCAGCATTTTGCCAGAAGTCGGAAATGATAAACCGGTGATAATCCGAATTAAAGTGGTTTTGCCCGCCCCGTTTGGTCCTGCTAAAGCATACACTTCGCCGGGCAGTACCTTAAACGAAACCGCTTCCAGCACAGGATAACGCCCATAGCGTTTAGAGATACTTTGGGCTTCGATGCTTGGATCTTTGGCGGTCAGAACTGTTCTGGCTGGTGCTTCAAATTGGTTCATTAAGCACAGTCTACCTTAGAACTCGGATTGTGGTTCTGTATTACCTAACTTTGGCACAAGTTGCCGAAAAGTCTCGAGGGCAACCCGTTCAGGTAGCCTTGCTAAAAACCCGACAGTGGATAGTGCTTGGGTGCGGTGCGAGGCAATTGCCCTGAATTTTGGCACAAGATGCGCCGTCACATCCCGAAAATGGGTCGGTGGCAACCATGTATCTGCCCAGTCTGGATTGAGTAACATCGGATTGGCAAAGGCAAAAACCTTTGTGCCACTGACTAACAGCCCCGTTTGCTCGAGGGCAGCCATGGTGACGAAATGCGAAGCCACATGGTCTGGATGCCGATTACCGCCATCGGCTGCGAAAGTAATCACTACTTTGGGTTGCCAAGTCCTAAGCAGTGCCACAACTTCGGCAGTGGCTTCTGGGATAAAATCTTGTAAACCGCCCAAAAACAGGGCTGGGGCATCATCCTTATGGTTGCTGTCCCGTGCGGCTGGGGCTGCGTCTGGGTACTCGAGATGTGCAAAATTGCTGATGCTCAGCGCTTGGACACTGCCTAGTAACTCTTTGGCTCTAAATTCTGGCAGTTCTTCTTGGGAACACAAGCCCAAGCTGCGTCCACTCGAGCCTTTGGTTAGGGTGATTAAGCCAGTCTTTAGCCCTTTGGCGGCATATTCTGCCAGTGTCCCACCAGTGCCGTAGCATTCGTCATCGGGATGCGCCACAATTAAACATAAATCCAACACTGAATAAGCATAACCCAAAAGGCGAAAGGCAAAAGCGTAGAATCCTAGCCTGATGAACCGAAAAACAATTTTGGTGGCTAACGACGATGGTGTTTACAGTCATGGACTTCTCGCCCTTGCCAACGCCCTTGTCGACCTTGCCAATGTGGTGATTGTTGCCCCTGAATTTGAACAATCTGGTGTCGGACATGGGATTACAATTCGTCGTCCGTTGCGTTTTAAGCCAACCAAGCTCGAGGGCTTGCACCCAAGTATTAAAGCCTACCGTGTGGATGGCACACCGACCGATTGTGTGGTGATGGGGGTTCATCAGCTTGGTAAGCCCGATTTGGTGGTTAGCGGCATCAATTACGGACCGAACCTTGGCTACGATTTAACCCATTCTGGAACGTTTGCTTGTGCCATCGAAGGAACGCACATTGGAATCCCCAGTATTGCTTTCAGCCAGTCGTTTTCCGACGATATGGATTACGCACACAGTGCCGCCTTTGCTCGGGTTTTAGCGGCTCAGATTCTCGAGCAGGGCTTACCGAGTAAAACTGTACTGAATGTCAATGTTCCCACTGGTATTCCCAAAGGTGTGCGGGTGACGGTGCAAGGCACACATCATTACGAGGATAATGTTTCTGAACG
>JANNEE010000136.1:0-2812 GCA_031388325.1 Deinococcales bacterium | reverse complement strand
TCAACAAAGCCTTATTGCAAGATGTGGTGACAAAAGGCAAACGCATGAACATTTTTTTTGTGACCACCGATTCGGTCTTTCGGGGTGGTGTGGCATCCGACACAGGGCGGCAAATGACCTCTTTGGGATTTGAAGTGGTTGGCGTTAATAAGGATTCTAATTTGGATAAGGTTTCGCTCGAGTCGCTACCGTTACAACGGGCAAATGTTGGTCTAATCATCATGAGCGCGATTGCCCCAGAAACCCGTAAAGCTCAAGTGCTGGGCTTACTGAAAAAAAGCAGCATCACCAAGTTATTTCGTTATGATTTACGGGCAGACCGTTTAATCACCGGTCCGATTTCCGAACCACTACTGCTTGACGAATACACCAAATTACTGCGTGGAGGCTCGTGATGCGTTATCAACCGTAAAATCAGTCTAGCAGGGACAGTCTTCCCTCGAGCCAAATAAGTTTAGTACCAATTGTGTGATGCCACCGCCACACCAACCCCAAGCAAAAAACCGACAAAAACCTCAAAATAGGTATGCCCCAAAAGCTCCTTTAAGGGCTTAGGCGCAAAACCCTCACGCAGCACCGCCTCGAGTTCCTGAACCAAGTCGTTTAAGACCTCGGCTTGCATTCCACTGGCACGGCGAATCCCTGTGGCATCGTACATTACAATACTGCCAAAAATTGCCGCAATTGCAAAATATCCACTTCCCCAACCAAACTCAAGACCACACATCACCGCCAGAGCCGCTACCGAAGCGGTGTGTGACGAGGGCATTCCGCCTGTCTCGAGGAAACGCTCTGGTATCCATTTGCGTTCGCTTAAAAGAATCAGCAGAACCTTTAAGACTTGGGCTAAAGTCGAGGCAAGAAGGGCAGTCCAAAGCACTTGGTTACTCATTAGGGCTTGCATGAACAACAGTCTACCAAGTTATGGCAGCCAGCAACACCAGACCAGCCTGTACAAAACAAAACCATCAAACAAAGAAGCCCCTTTATCAGGGGCTTTCTCTTGGCTCGGAAGGTAGGGATCGAACCTACGACCGATCGGTTAACAGCCGATTGCTCTACCGCTGAGCTACTTCCGAACACGGTAACGCGTTTGAAAATTTATCATGACTTTTTGAAAAACGCAATACCCCCCGTTTAAGGCGTGAATCACAGCTTCTCGAGTTTTAGCTTTTATTTGGGTACTTGACGTTGGGCTTAATAGCGTGTATCTTTTGTTGCCCGCGAGTGCCGTGGTGGCGGAATTGGTAGACGCACTAGTTTCAGGGACTAGCGCCCGCAAGGGTGTAGGGGTTCAAGTCCCCTCCTCGGCACCACACTGACCACGACTTGGATTTGTTTTCTAAGTCGTGGTTTGCCCCACCAAATCGCAGAATTCATCTACTCGAGACCGAATCTGATCTAAGCTCGAGCGCCAGAAATCTGGGGTGCGGAGGTCAATGCCAAAACCACTGGCAAGGGTGGCAGCGTCTGCCAGTCCAGTAGATGAAAGCAGGGTGTCGTACTTGGTTTTGAAGCTTTCTGGGTTCTGTTGGTACTGAGCGTATAACCCAAGCCCAAAGAGCAGCCCAAAGGTGTACGGATAATTATAGAAACTCAGTCCAGCGCTGTAATAATGCCCTTTGACTGCCCACATATATGGGTGATAGGTGCTGGCATCTAAGCCGTCGCCGTAGGTCTCGAGTTGTGCCTCGAGCATCAGGTTTTTAAGTTCGGCGACCGACAATTCACGCGCTTCGCGAGCCTTAAAAACCCGACTTTCAAATAAGAATCGGCTGTGGATATCCACCACAACTTGGGTTTGTCCTTGCAGTTCGGTGTCTAAAATGTAGAGCTTCTCTAATGTCTTGGCTTCTTTTAAGGCAGCGTTAGAAACAATTGTTTCACAAAAAATACTAGCGGTTTCGGCAAGGGTCATTGGGGTTTGGCGTTGTAGGGGCGCACGGTCTTTTAAGCAGAGGTTGTGGTAGCCATGTCCGAGTTCATGGGCAAGGGTGGATAAACTGTCTAAGCTCGGTTCAAAATTCATTAAGATACGGCTTTCGTCATCGCGTACCGACATGCAAAATGCCCCATCACGTTTACCGGGGCGCGGGGCAGCATCTATCCAGTTCTCACTTAAACTGCGCCGAGCAAAAGCCTCGAGTTTTGGGCTGTACGTTCCAAATTGCTCGGCAATAAACTCTGAGCCTTCCGCCCATTCCCATGACTTACCAGGTTCACCAACAGGAGCAAGCATATCGTACCAACTTAAGGCATTCGAGCCGAGCAATTTGGCTTTGGCTTTTAAGTAGCGCCTAAAATCCACAAAAGACTCGGTACAGGCTTGGTGCATGGCATCTAAGGTCTGACGGTCTATGTTGGCGCTGTGCAGACTCGGTGTGATGGCATCGGTAAAGCCTCGTCTGGCATTAACCACACCAACTTCGCCTTTGATGCTGTTCAGGGCTGCTGCTAGTGGCACTTCTACGGTTTGCCACGCCTCGAGTTCGGCGGTGTATGCCGCTTTGCGGCGCTCCGCATCAGCACTTCGGGCGGCGGCTCGAGTGGCACTCATCGGAATGGATTCATTCTGCACCATCACTTCTAAACGACTGACGATGTTGCCATGTAATTTAGCCCAGGCACTCGAGGCACTAGGGCTTAAACTGCTGCGTAAATCCTCCTCGAGTGGACTCATTTGGTGTTTGGCGGCAAACTGCATTTTCTGCAAGGCAAAGGTGTACTCCCTTACATTTGCAGAAAATTGCAAGGTACTGTCCAAGTCTAAGCTGCCAATCCAAGCTGCCAAGCGCGTGTACAACTTATTTTG
>JANNEE010000134.1:0-4551 GCA_031388325.1 Deinococcales bacterium | reverse complement strand
GCTGGCGTTCTGAAGCAAAACTCATGGCTCGAGTGATCGTGTCTTGAAGGGTTGAAGTCATGGTTGCATTGTAACGAGTTTGGTTAGAATCTTTGTTCTTTAGTACACATCGCACTATTCAAAAATTGATAGACTGCTGCGCTACTCGAATCAAAGGAGGGATAAGCATGTTAGAAAAGGTGAAACTAGCCATTTACGATTGTACCTTGCGTGACGGGACACAAGGCGAAGGCTTCAATCTTTCCCTAGAGGATAAACTCGAGATTGCCAAAGCCCTTGACCGCTTTGGTGTGCAGTACATCGAAGGCGGCTGGCCCGGTTCTAATCCCAAAGATGCCCGTTTTTTTGAAGCCATGAAAGGCATTACACTCGAGAATGCCAAGCTCGCCGCTTTTAGTTTTACCCGCCAGAGCAACATCTTAAACTGCGAAGACGACCCGAATTTGCGTTCCTTGACCGAAAGCCAAACGCCAGTCATTACTCTGGTCGCAAAAACGTGGGATAAACATGCTACCGACGCATTGGGTATTACTTTAGAGCAGAACCTAGCGATGATTAAAGACACGGTGCGTTACTATAAAAACCTTGGGCGCGAAGTGGTTTTTGATGCTGAACTGGCTTTCTTGGGCTTTCGGCACAATCCAAACTATGCCCTCGAGGTACTCCGAACGGCAGCAGGAGAAGGCGCAGACTGCTTGTGCTTATGCGACACCTTGGGCGATGTGATGCCCGAAGAAGTGGCGCGTTTTGTCACCCAGACGCTCGAGTTGGGCGTACCCGTTGGGATTCACACCCACAACGACCTCGAGATGGCAGTCGCAAATGCGCTGGTGGCGGTGCGTCATGGTGCGACCCAAGTTCAAGGCACAATTAACGGTGTCGGTGAGCGGGTTGGTAATATGAATTTAATTACCTTTATTGGTTTAATGCAGGCTAAACTCGGGGTGGCTTGTATCCCAGATTTAAGTAAATTAACCGAAATCAGCCGTTTTGTGGATGCCAGAGCCAACCGCACACCGCAAAATAATCAGGCATTGGTTGGCGCAAGTGCTTTTGCCCATAAAGGCGGAATGCACGCCAGCGCCGTTGCCAAAGACCCGAGTTTGTATGAACATATGAACCCGGAAAGCCTTGGTAATCACCGCCGCATTCTCATGTCGGATTTGTCTGGGCGCAGTAATTTAGTAGCAACCGCCAAGCAGTACGGCATCGAACTGAGTGGCAAAGACCCGGCTGTGGCACAAGCTGTGGTTAAACTTAAAGAACTCGAGGATGAGGGCTTTACTTTTGAAGGGGCAGATGCCAGTGTCTTGATGCTGCTGCGCCAAGCTCGCGGGCAACCAGAATTCTTTAAGGTCAGTGTTTTCAGGGCGCAAATAGATTCTTTTGCCGAATTTGACACCGAAGCCGAAGCCAGTGTCCAAGTTTTTGTTGGTGAAACCCGTGAACATGCAGCTGCCCTTGGCGATGGTCCCGTCAACGCGCTTGACAAGGCACTACGGGCGACCTTAGAGCGACATTACCCGAGTTTACGTGAAGTTGAATTGCTCGATTATAAAATTCGGGTTCTCGAGGGTTCACAAGGCACGGCTGCAAGGGTGCGGGTGCTGATTACTTTTGGTGATGGTCAGTCGCAGTGGACGACTGTCGGGGCTGGTGTCAACAGCATCAAAGCCAGTTTTATTGCTCTGTGTGACGGACTGAGCTTTAAGTTGGTGCAGGACAAAATTGTGCCATTAGGACTCGAGAAAATGGCAGTTGCAACTTTATAGCCTAAAATCGCGTATTGTAAAGCGATGCCACGAATTATTCTGATGGAATTTCTGATGTTTATTGGAGCGCTTGGTTTAACCTATTTGTTACGCCGAGCGCTTGGTAAACGTATTTCTGGTCCTCCCGTTATCTTATGGTGCTTATTGTTTGCTTTTCTTGGCGCTCAACTGATGGGCTTTTTTCTGCGTCAAGTGGCACTGGATACCGATTTTATTGACTTATCAGGCGCGAATGTCTTTAGTTTAATGGGTATTGTGATCGTGCGATTCTGGGAGAACATTTTAATTGGTGGAGTTCTTGGTATGTTGGCTGCAAATTTTCCACTGCGTAAAAATAAGAAACCAAAACTCGAGGACACCCCGCCTAGGCTGTAAACGCCATACTGCTGCTTGTGAACCTAACGGATTTTCTGCCCACCCAAGAAACCCTCTACTCGAGAATTGGGGCTGGGCGTTTACGTGAAATCATTCAAGTATTTTATGGGCTGGTCAAAGCCGAACCAAGTATTTCTGAGTTATTCCCCGAGAATCTATCGGAAACCATGAACAAACAAGAAGCCTTTTTGACGGGTTTTTTGGGCGGTCCACCGCTCTATCACCAGACATACGGCAATCCGATGTTGCGCTATCGCCATGCCAAATTTGCCATCACGCCGTCTCGAGCCAGAGCTTGGTTTAATTGTTTTACCGATGCCGTCAAAAGCGTTGCCCTCGAGCCGAGTTTAGAACACGAATTGCTCGAGGCAGTGGCACGAACGGCTGGAGCGATGGTCAACACACCAGAAGTAGTAGAATAACGAGAGAGGTGAATCATGACTTGGCAAGAAATTATTAAACAACCGAGCCTCGCTAACTTACCCTATAAAATTGAAACCAATGAACGGGGGCAAGTGCTAATGAGTCCAACTATTTTTCTGCATGGTATTTACCAAGCCAGAATTGCCGAATTGCTGCGCCAGCATTTGGAAGGTATGACCAGTTTAGAAACTGCCATTGACACCAGTAAAGGCACAAAAGTACCAGATGTAACTTGGTTCTCAGAATCCTTTTTTCTATTGCACCGCGATGCCACAGATTTACCAGTTGCCCCACCAATTTGTGTTGAAGTGATTTCCAAAACCAATTCTAGTCGGGAAATTACTGGTAAACGAAAGTTATACTTTGAACTTGGTGCTTTGGAAGTCTGGACTTGTAATCTTGAAGGGGCATTACGTTTTTACAGTCCAGAACACGAACTCGAGCAGTCTCTACTTGCGCCTAAGTTTCCCAAACTGATTGAACTGACCCGCAAAAAATTATAAATCTATATTCATCTCGAACAAGGCTGGGCGTTCTGGGTTACTTTCGATCTTGATGGCTGTACCAGTTTCAGAGGCTTTTAAGATGCTGTGCATCACTTCAAGAACATGAAACGCCAAGTCGCCACTGGCTCGGTGTGGACGGTTCTCGAGAATTGCTTGAGCCATATCTGCCAGTCCGACTCCCCTAGAATTATTGGCATACGGGCGGTCTATGGTTAAATCATGCCAATTGCCATTTCCCCATTCGCCCAAACCATCAGAGTGCCGTAGATTGCCGCTAAAATTATTTGGGTCATTAATCACCAACGCACCGCTCGAGCCATAAATTTCGATGTTCTTATTTGTGCCTTTAACTGCATCAAAACTAATCGTTAGGGTCACTAAAACACCACCTTGATGCTCGAGTAGGGCTGTCACATGGGTTGGAACATGAACCGCAAAAGTATTGCCCTCTTTATCGGCTCGAGTTGAACGGGTTTGGGCGGCAAAAGCTGATACACGCTTAACTGAGCCAAATAAATGCACCATTGCGGTGATGTAATACGGACCCATGTCAAACAGCGGACCTGCGCCAGCTTGGTAAAAAAAACTCGGATTTGGATGCCACATATCAGGTCCTGTGGCAACCATATGTAGACTCGCTCCGACTGGCTGCCCAATCCCACCCGCATCTATAAAAGCCCTTGCCGTTTGTAAACCCGCACCTAGAAAAGTATCTGGGGCGCAACCAATTCTTAAGTTCTTGGCTTTGGCAATTGTGAGCATTTGCGCCGCTTCTTCTAAAAAAGTCGCAAGCGGCTTTTCATTATAAATATGCTTACCAGCTTCCAAGGCTTTGAGGGCGATTTCGCCATGAGCGGCTGGAATGGTCAGGTTCAAAATGGCATCGGCATCCGAACTAAAAACATCCTCGAGTGGCAAAGCTTTACCACCGTACTTGGCAGCTTGGGCAACTGAGCGTGAGAAATCCAAATCCGAAACATAAGCAATTTCAAAAGACTTAAAAAGTGCAGCATTCTCGAGGTAGATACTTGAGATATTGCCACAACCAACAATTGCAATTTTCATGCCACACAGCATAACAAAGTCTTAGAACGCAATGCCAATGAGGTCACTTGAAGTCTGCACCAAGGGCAAAATTGCTTGGTTTTAAGTCCAGTTCTGGAAATTCTGGAGGCAAATCATCAAAAAGCCAACGCTCTTGTAAAACTCGGGCTGCTTGACCTGCGGTACTCTGCACATGCTCGAGCCAATCTGCATTGCTGGCATTGGCAAATTTATATTTTTCTAAAAACCCACGCAGTAATTTCCAGAACGCATCATCACCAATTTTTAAGCGCAGCGCATGAAGCGTGGTTGCACCTCGAGAATACACGCCCCAATTAAATAAATTATCGGTCGCACCAAGTTTACCGGGTGGAGTCACTACGCCCCAATTGGCAGTTAAAACTGGCGTTTGCCCGCCTGTCATGGCAATC
>JANNEE010000124.1:0-3039 GCA_031388325.1 Deinococcales bacterium | reverse complement strand
ACCTTTATGCTTGATTCAATTCATCAGCACACAAGCATTAAAATTATTTCTATGCACCACGAACAAGGAGCGGCTTTTGCTGCCGAAGGCTGGGCGCGAATCAAAGGCTTACCGGGTGTTGCGTTTGCCACCAGTGGACCGGGCGCAACCAATTTACTGACCAGCATTGGCAGTTGTTACTTTGATTCAGTACCGACGGTTTTTATTACTGGGCAAGTCAACCGACACGAACAAAAAGGGGACAAAGCCATTCGGCAACTAGGCTTTCAAGAAACCGATATTATCAGTATGGTCAAACCAATCACCAAAGCAGCTTGGCAAATTCAAAACCCAGAAGATTTCCCGAAAATGCTACACAAAGCCTTTATGTTGGCACTCGAGGGTAGACCAGGACCTGTACTGCTTGACATTCCAATGGATGTGCAAAGGGTTGAAATTGGTGAACCCAGCATTCCAAAACTTGAGTTAAAAATACAACCATTCGAGCTTCCAGAATGTACTGAATTTCTTAGACAGCTTGGAAAAGCCTTATGGCACGCCAAAAAACCTTTAATTCTAGCTGGAGGTGGAATTCGTGCGTCTCGAGCTAACAAAGCCTTCCTTGAACTTGCCCAGTGTCTCGGTATACCCGTTGTCTACTCACTGATGGGTGTGGACACCATTGCCTACTCGCACCCTCTGCACGTTGGGATGATTGGCAGTTATGGTAATCGTTGGGCGAACCTTGCAATTGGCGAATCAGACTTATTAATTGTCCTCGGTAGCCGCTTGGATGTGCGTCAAACAGGAGCAATGACCAAAGAATTCAAAGGTGAGAAACCAATTTTTCATGTGGATGTCCAAACCGCCGAAATGAATAATCGCGTGGTTGGTTGCCAAACCCTGACCGAGAATCTACCCTCATTTCTCGAGGCTGCAATCCAAACAAGTAGCACTTGGCTCGAGAAGACAGATTACTCAGGTTGGAAGCAACAATTAACAGATATGCAACTCGAGTACGCCGATACCCTCGAGTTAAAAGATATAACTGGTATTAACCCTAATGAGTTCATGCACAAACTTGCTCAAGCCTCGAGCCTTGCCAGCGCTTTTATTGTAGATGTTGGTCAGCATCAAATGTGGGCAGCCCAATCACTCGAGATTGCCGCTCATCAGCGCTTTTTAACCTCTGGCGGTATGGGGTCAATGGGCTTTGCCTTGCCAGCCGCTATCGGTGCTGCTTTTGCCAATCAAGCTCCTGTGGTGGTCATCGCAGGAGATGGTGGTTTTCAATGCAACATCCAAGAATTACAAACCATTGTCCGTAATCAATTACCCATGAAAATTATTATTATTAACAATCAGACCCACGGTATGGTTAGGCAATTCCAACAATCTTATTTTCATGAACGTTACCAATCTACACTCTGGGGTTACGATGCACCCGATTTTACTCGAGTGGCTCTGGCTTATGGCATTGATGCAATGACTGTATCTCAAGAAGAAGAAATTAAAACTGCCCTCGAGTGGCTTTGGATTGAACCAAATAAACCACAACTCTTGCAAATCATGATTGATACCAATACCAATGTCTATCCAAAAATTGCTTTTGGACAACCGATTACTGGAATGGAACCTGAGTATCAACCACTCGAAATGGAAGGCACATAATCATGACGCTAGAAGCCTCGAGTAAACGCCTTGCCCTAGGCTCTATGGCTTCTCTTGGCGGGCGAATCTCGAGTGCGGTCAGTCAATTGCTGATTACGGGAATTCTGGCGCGGACGCTTGATGCCACTGCCTTTGGGCTTTGGGCTTTGCTTTACACCATTTACACCTTAATACCCAATTTGGACTTGGGTTTTGGGCAGGCATTGCGCTTAAAATTAGCTGACCTCAATGCCCGAGGTGGACAAGACAATCTCGAAGCACGCTTATTTTGGAGTATTTCGCTGCTATTGCTGATTTTTGGTACGGTACTTGGAATCCTTGCAGGTTTAATCATGCTTGTACTGCCAAATATCGAAACGAATTCACGCTTGGTTTTTTTCTTTTTTGCAATTGCTTGCGGTTTAACAATTGCTTTTAATTTGGGGACACAAGTGTTTTATGCTTACGAAGAAGCCCTTGAGCGTGGTGTTCTCGACATCAGCCAAGCCCTTGTACTTGCTCTGACTGTTTGGATGGTCTCGAGAACCTCAGAACTGAGTTTTACCATTTTTGCCTTCTATACAGTTGCAGTTATTTTTAACTTTATTGCAGTGCTGTGGTTTGTTCAAAAACGCCAATGGAAACTAGAAATACCAAACCGCATAGACTTGCAAAAAACCTTTCAAGAACTCTGGCACTCGAGTCTCTGGTTTTGGTTACTTGCAATTTTTGGTATTGGCATTTTTGGTACACTGCCATTGTTTGTCGCTGGCGCGACCAATCTTGAACAAGTTGGACATTTTGTTATTTTACAAAGGTTATTTTCGGTGTTAATAACCCTTCATTTGGCGCTTTTATCGCCGTTGCAATCCGCATATACCCGAGCCATGGCAAGACTCGATTGGGTTTGGGCGCGAACTGCTTGGCAACGTTCAAGTCTGGTGACAGTCGTGGGCATGATGAGTGCAAGTTTTATTTTACTTTGGCTGTATCAACCAATTGTGCAACTTTGGACAGGAAAGCAATTATTTGAACCTGAGCTTGTTATTGGTTTGGCTTGCTGGACGTGTTTATGGACTTGGGTAAATGTGCATTCTGTGGTATTGAATGGCATCGGTGTTCTCAAGCCCCAAGTTTATTGGCTGATGGTCGGATTTATTGTGCATTGTGTCCTAAATCTTATTCTCATTCCAAGAATTGGTGTCATTGGCGCTCCTATAGCTACAATAATTGCCTTGTTACCACTTGCTTTTTGTAATCCGATTTGGGTGAATAGGCACTTAAATCAAAGGGTACAATGATTTTACTTTCGATTTGTATCCCAACCTTTAACCGTGCAGAATTCCTAGGGGATTCTTTGCAGTCAGTTGTGAATGCCATATCTTTAGAAAATCAGCAATTGGTAGAAAT
>JANNEE010000099.1:0-4058 GCA_031388325.1 Deinococcales bacterium | reverse complement strand
GGGCTGGGAACACCACATGGTTTTGAAACACTAAGCGGCTCGGCTTTGGCATTGCTGCCTTTGTCTGGAACACATGGCACGGTGCGTGGTGTGTTGGCGGTTACACGGCAACAACAAACTGGTTTTGTCTTGCCCGAACAGCATGTGCTGGTGGCAATGGCACGAATTATTGCGGTTTGTGTGGATAGGCAACTTGCGCCCCTGCCGACCAACAATGCCGAAATTGTGGCGCTTTCTGGGTTGATGCGCTTACTCGAGAGTGTGCCGAACGAATCCAACTTGCGGCGCTCAGCACTCGAGACACTGCGTCCGCATTTGGCTGGGGTCAGTTTGTGTTTTGCCGAACTAAAAACCGAGCGCCTCGAGATTCTAGAATTTAATGGACATGAGGGTTTAGCCCAAGCCTTAAACAGTAGCCAAGAACCTGATGATGCGGTTTTACTCGAGGCGGTTTTATCGGGCAGCAACGCTTTTTTTGATACTTTACCAGCCCAAGAAGGACGTTTTTCAAAAGTTGGAATCACGGCGCTGAGTGTTCTGCCCTTACCCAATGGGATGGCGCTCTTGGCACTGCGCCGCGCTCAAGCAGCCAATTGGACCCAAGCCGAACGGCATTTATTGGGGGCTTCAGGGCGGATGATTGGCGCAGCCTTAGAGCGTTTACGGGTTGCTGAAGCCCTTTTTGAGGCTCGAGTCCGCGCCGAGTTGCTGGCAGGATTATCCGACGCGCTACAAACCGCGCAAACCGCCGATGAAGTAGCCCATATTGCGATGCGTTTACTCGCCCCAAGTTTACGGGCTGACAACATTTTTTCTTTGCGGGTGGTACGCGAACCACAGCAGATTATGGTACGTGGCATGGGCGCATGGGGGCATGTCCCCGAAACTTACGGCAATCATTTTACCGCCCCCGGCTTACCACTCGAAAAAACCACCATGACCCGTTTGGTGGTTGAACAAAACCGCGCCCATTACGAAAACAGTTATACGCGACGACAAACTGGCGAAAGTATCGCGCTAGGCATTGAACCAGTGCGGAACTTGGCAGGGCAAGTGATTGCTCTAATCTCGGTCGGGCGAGACTCGAGTTTAGGGGTTTGGCGCAGCAGCGAAAAAGAATTGCTGGCTCGAGCCGCCGCCACAGTTGGTCTGGCTTTAGAGCGAGCCGAAGTGCGTGAGGAATTACTGCGAGCCAAGCAACGCGCCGAAGTCTTATCGCGCTTATCCGATGCCTTACAAGTAGCGCAGACTGGCGAAGAAGTGGCAGAATTTGCGATGAAATTACTTGCGCCAAGTTTGAATGCGGTCAATGTCATTACTCTGCGGATAGATGCCAGAACCGATGGGGTTTTTTTGCGTTCAATGGGTGTTTGGGGTGAACTGCCCGATTTATACGATGGTTATTTTCGCAGTCCCGGGGTAAACATCGAAACCACCAGAATCTCCAAGCGAATTTATGAAACAGGCGACCCGTTTTATCATACAGTTTACATAGACCCAGACCTCAAAGAACTGGCAAGCCGCCAAGTCAGTGTTGGACTTGAACCAATCAGTAATTCTCATGGAAAGGTACTGGCAATTTTATCGGTCGGGCGCGACCCTTTAGCTGGCGCTTGGATGCCCAGCGAAATGAAGCTGATGGCACAAGCGGCTGCCACCATCGGATTAGCCTTAGAACGTGCCGAGAACCGCGAACTGCTCGAGACTCGAGCCGCCGCCCTAGAAGAAAAAAGCCGTGCCTTAGAAGCCAAAAGCGCCGAAATGGAAGCCTTTGTCTACAGTGTTTCACATGACTTAAAAAGCCCAATGGTTTCTATGGAAGGCATGAGTGTGCTACTTGAAGAAAGTCTAGCCAGCAAGGAATACAACGAACTTGAGTTTTTTGTAACCCGCTTACGCGCCAATGTGCAAACCATGACCGCACTGGTTAATGGTTTACTCGAGCTTTCGAGGGTTGGGCGAATTAACGAAAGCATGGATGAAGTTGATGTTACCCAAACCATTCAAACGGTACTGAATGAACTCGAGGGGCGAATTGCTGAAAAACAGATTCAGATTAAACGCCCCAGCCAGTTCCCAACCGTCAGTTACGCACCTGAGCGTTTATACCAAATTTTTAGTAACCTGATTGGCAATGCGGTTAAATTTATGGATATAGGCAGTCAAAATATCCTTGAATTAGACTTTAAGAAAAAAAATCAATCCCTCGAATTTATGGTGCGTGACAACGGCATTGGCATTGCCACACATCTGCGCCAAAAAGCCTTAGAGCTTTTCTCGAGGTTAAACCCAGCCGTTGAAGGGACTGGGGTGGGTTTAGCGATGGTTAAACGGATTGTTGAACATAACGGCGGCAGCATTCGGCTCGAGGACACAAACGGCGGCGGACTAACTGTGATTTTTACGCTTCCACTCGAACGGGTTCTGGAATTTCCAGCGCCACCACCAATTCCAGTAAATCCGCCACAATAAAATCGGGTTTGGGCTGCACTTCTTCGCCCGAGAATGCTCCATGCTGCTCGAGTTCGCTAAGCCATTCTTGGTGGATGGCAGTCAAAAAACTTGGATGATGCGGACGCTCGAAAATTGGAATAGCTTGTAATTCTGGCGGCATAAAACGCCAGACCCATGCGCCGCGTACCCCAGCGTTATTGGCGCAGGCAATATCATGGGTCAGTAAATCGCCGACATGCACCAGTCCCTCGAGTGCATTTTGATCGTCGGTTAAAGTCTTTAGGGCATCTAAAAAACCAGCTTGCGGTTTAACAAAACCAGTCGTATCTGGCGCAAGCGTCGCACCAAACACCAAGCCGTACTGCTCGAGAACAAAATTCTGGTATTTGGCAAAACCATTTGTACCAAGGGTCAGTAACCAACCCTTGGCATCGAGTTTCTCGAGGGCGCGTTGGGTATCTGGGTAAAGAAGAGTTTCATCCCAGTGCGCCTCGGTTGCCACTTCAAGAACCCGAGGTAAACGCGGCGCAGCCAATTCGTCACAAATTTGGTCATGAATGTCATCCCAGTCAAAGGCAGTGACAGGATTATCCGAGGCAAAACGTTTGCGGTACTCGAGCCTGAATGCCTCGGCGAGATGTGGGGTGGAAAATTCGTTTCTTAAGCGCCTAAAAACCGTTTTACCCATTGGTGAATCTAAGAGTGTTCCGTCTAAATCAAAAGAAATCCAAGGCATAATAAGAGCCTACCAAACAAGAGAGGTAGTTAAAAGTCGGTGGTGTGTTCCTTCTACATAAAAATTCTATCTTCTCGAGACGGGATTTTTATTTTTAGCGAAACCTAAGACCAAGCCAAGGCGCATTTTCGATGCTCGAGCATTCGAGTTGCTTTAGGCACGGCGCATCAGCTCGAGTAAAGATTGCACTTGCCAATTCTCGAGTAACGTTGTACATTCTTTTAGACCTTAAAATCTGTCCCGAGAGACAGAAGGTTGTGTCCCGAGAGGCACAAAAGGAGGAAAAAATGAATACTTTTTTGGCAGCCACGCTTGGAATGAGCGCGGCGTTTTTCTTGACCATAAACACGCACCTTCTTACTCGAAAGATAGCACCTCACGGGCTACTCGCGCTGACGGGCATGGTCGCTTTTTTGAGGAGACACGATGAAAAACGCTGAATTCAAAGCCAGATTGCTCGAGCCAGACGATATTCGTAGGGCGATTACCCGCATTGCCCATGAGATTATTGAACGCAATAAAGGCGCTCAGAACTTAGCCATCGTTGGCGTGCATACTCGCGGTATTCCGCTTGCCGCCCGCATTGCCAAAAAAATTGTCGAACTTGAAGGTGTAGAAGTGCCAAATGGCAAACTTGACATCACCTTGTACCGCGATGATTTGTCCGAAGTTGGTTTACAACCCATTGTGCGTCAGACCGAAGTGCCTTTTGACATCTCGAGCCGAAGAATTGTGATGGTGGATGATGTTTTTTATACGGGTCGCACCGCTCGGGCAGGACTTGATGCCCTGATTGACCTTGGTCGCCCCTCGAGTATTCAGTTAGCGGTGCTGATAGACCGAGGACACCGTGAACTGCCGATTCGTG
>JANNEE010000072.1:0-6508 GCA_031388325.1 Deinococcales bacterium | reverse complement strand
CTATTTAGCCGATGACCGCGTGGCAGTGCGGACCGCGATTCTCGAGTTGCGGCGGGTGCTGCGTGAAGAACTCGGCACAATCCCAGAATCCGAAACGGTGCAGTTAATCGAAGCCGTCGAACAAGGGCGTTTACCCAAACCCGATGCGCCACAAAATAGACGAATCCCGATGACGGTGCTTCGTCCACCCAAACTGGCTGGCTCGAGGGCATGGCAAGCCTTGGTCAGCGGGGTAACTCGCGGCAAAGCGATGTTTATTGCGGGCGAAGTTGGCAGTGGCAAAACCCGTTTGCTGTCCGAATTGGCAGCTTCACGCAGTGCGCTTGGTGCAAAGGTACTCGAGTTGCGTTGCCGTGAAACCGAAAGCACGATTCCTTTTGCTTCGCTGATTCAAGCTGTGCGTGACCATGTGATGCTAGAAAAACACTTGGGGACACCTTCGCATTTTCCTGAATTATGGCGTGGAGAACTCGCCCGTTTAATCCCAGAATTACGCGACCCCAATTTGGTTTACCGCTCGCTTGAACAAAACAGCGAATTTGGCGATGCTCGCGCACGGGTTTTAGAATCCTTTACCCAGTACGCCTTGTCCATTTCTGCCCCCAACGGCATGTTAATGATTGACGACCTACATTGGGCAGACCCTGCTACCCTCGAGTGGTTAAGTTATGCCACACCGCGTTTACTGCCTTTTGGCGTGGCGGTGCTGGCGACTTTTGTCAATCTCGAGGCGGGCGTATCACTACGAGACTTAATTTCAAAACTCGAGGCGGCTGGTTTAGCCAGTCGCATAGATTTAGAACCTTTTGCCCTGCCCGAAATCGAGGAGTTACTGGGCGGGATAGACCGCCGCGCTACGCCGTTAGCTGCCGATTTATTGCGGGTGACAGGTGGCAATCCACTATTTATTGTCGAAACCTTAAAGCATCTGCTCGAGACTGGACAACTGAGTTTAGAATGGCAATTGCAAGGTCAACTCGAGCCTCCCGAACGAATTGGGGCGTTGTTGCGGCGGCGTTTAGAACGCATGACCCCACTGGCAAGGCGGGTGCTTGGGGTGGTGGCACTGCTTGATTCAAGCGATGGCGCACTGGTGTCCAGTACCTTGCGTGCCGACGAACTCGAAGTTGCCCAAGCCTTATCGGAAGCCGAACAGAACCATATGCTGCGCCAAGATGGAGCATTTTCGCACGATGCGGTGCGCCGTACTGTCCTCGAGTTTCTACCTGAAGCGGTACAACGCGCCCTGCACCGTCGGGCTGCCCAAATACTGGAAAGCCAAAATGCCGATGCCAACCGTATTGCTTCGCACTACACCCGAGCCTCAGATGCTCGTCTAGCCGCCCCGCATCTGATTCGGGCAGCCGAACTGGCACTCGAGCAACTTGAACCAAGCCGGGCGATTGCCTTACTCGAGGGGTTAAGTCATTCAAACTTAGAAGCTCAACTCCAAGCCCGTTGGCTGATTGCCCATGCCGAAGCCTTGTTAAGCGCTAAACGCTACCTAGAAGCCGAACGCGATGCCCAAAATGGGCTTTTGATGGCAAAACGCAGCAGTGACCTGTTACTCGAACATCGAGCCAGTTTGGTCTTGTCCGAAGCACACCTGCTACAAGGAAAATTACTAGAAGTGCGTTCAATGCTCGAGCCACTTATACCTAAACTTGGCTTTGACCATCAACTCCGCGCCAATGCTACCCTTGGTTGGGCTTCAAGCATTTTAGGCGACACCACACGAGCCACCAAAGCCTTTGCCCAAACCGTGCCTTGGGGTACAGAAGCCCAACTTGGACGTGCTTTAACCGCTTGGTACACAGGAAAAACCCGCGATGCGCTGCATGCTTCTCAGGTCGCACTCGAGGGTAGCACGGACGGTTTTAAGCGGGTTCAAAGTAACCTTGTTTTGGGCAGTGCCTTATGGACACGCGGACAATTCTCCGATGCCCTCAGCAGCCTCAATTCTGCCCTTGAACACCCCGAAGCCCAGCCGCAACAACGCCTCTCGGGTTGGCTGGCTCGCGCTCCAATTTACCTGTCCAGAGGACAATTTGACTATGCCTTAAGCGACATCGAATACGCCATGCAAAAATCAAGTTTAATGCCAAAAAATCAACTTGCCGATGCCAAAAATCAACTGGGATTGCTGTACGGTTTATGTGGCGATCTTGAAACCAGCCTAGCTTACTTTAACGAAAGTATCAGGTACTGCCAAACCGATAGCCAAGCGGCGGTACTGATTCCACACAGTTTACAAGCTGGATTGCTGGCACTGCACCAAGACCCACGCCACAGCCAAGCCGCCAAAGAAGCCATGCGTTACTTTGAACCAAGTCAACACGCCTTAGGACGTTGCTACGCCCTGTTAGGGGCAGCCGAGAGCGCCTTAGCCGACCACAATCCAAAACTGGCACTCGAGTACGGTGAAACCTTATTAAATATGGCGCTCGAATACGAAATGCCCGAAATGCGAGCCTATGCCCAACTGATGATTGGCAGCAGCAAATCAGACACCAATGCCCTAGAAAGTGCTTTGACGCTAGCGCAAAGCATCGGACTAACCTTAATCATTGCAAGGGCGGCGATAGCCTTAAAACGCAGGAGCGTTTCGCAGAGTGCCATCGAAATGCTGCTCGAGCATATTCCCAGTTCTTTGCGTGGTTTTGCTGCCCAAAGTATCGCTGCTAAATTACTGTTAATCTAGAGCCATGCAAATACGCATTCTTGGTATTCCAATGGATTTAGGCGCGGGCAGACGCGGAGTAGACATGGGCGCAAGTGCGCTGCGTTACGCCCAACTTTCCGAAACCCTGCGTGACCTTGGGCATGAAGTCCGCGACCTTGGCAATGTCCCCGTGGCGGTAGTCGAAACCATAGACCGTTCAAGTGGCAATGCCCATTATCTCGAGGAAATCCGTGCGGCTTGTGGGGCAGCTGCGACCATCCTGCAAAATCTCGAGCCAGATGTTTTTCCGATTTGCATTGGCGGCGACCACAGCATGAGCATGGGAACAGTCGCAGGAGCGTTTAATGGCGAACGACGCGGTTTAATCTGGGTGGATGCCCACACCGATTTTAATACCCCAGACTCGAGTCCAAGCGGTAACATTCACGGGATGCCGGTGGCTAGTTTGGTTGGGTTAGGCGACGAACGCTTAATTAACATTGGCGGTGAGGGCAGAAAAGTCCGCCCTCAAGACATTGTGATGATTGGAATTCGCAGTGTAGACACCAACGAACGCCAACTCTTAAAAGAACACGGCATCAAAGTCTTCACCATGAAAGACATAGACCGCCTAGGCATGGCAGAAGTGGTTAAACAGGCTTTTGAACACCTCGCCCATTTAGAAAAATGGCATGTTTCCTTTGATGCTGACAGCCTCGACCCCAGCATTGCACCCGGCGTAGGTACACCCGTCCCTGGCGGATTATCATACCGTGAAGCGCACTTGCTGATGGAACTTTTATCCGACACGCGCCGTGTTGCCAGCCTTGATTTGGTCGAAGTCAACCCTGTGCTAGACCGCGAGAACATGACGGCTGGGTTGATGGTCGAAATGACTGCCAGTTTATTGGGCAAAAAGATCTTATAACCCCGCTGCCAAGCTGTGACTCGAAAATAAGCAGGAACTGCCGAGTCTGGTTGCACCACTCCGAGTAAAACATGTATTGGACGGGTGAAGACCCAAGGCATCAGGCAGTATCAGCATTTCGCCCCCTGCTCGAGCCATATAATCGCCCTATGACCACCACCATCAGCATTCTTGGCAGCACTGGCAGCATTGGCACACAAACCCTCGAGGTCGCCCGTTGGCGTAGCTGGCGTGTAGCTGGACTAGCCGCAGGGAAAAATCTTGAATTGGCTGTTCAGCAAGCCCTCGAGTTTAAGCCAGAAATGTTAAGCGTAGACCCAAGTATTTTAGCCGAGGCTCGAGCCGCCCTACCCCAGACCAAAGTAGTATCCGACCCCAAAGAAGTGGCAGTCTTAAAGGCTGATGTGGTGGTTGGGGCAATCCCTGGACTGGCTGGGCTTGCGCCTACCAAGGCGGCACTCGAGGCTGGGCGACATGTGGCGCTTGCCAACAAAGAAGCGATGGTCTGCGGCGGCAAGCTGATGTGGCAGATTGCCAAAGCAAGTGGCGCAAAAATTACGCCGATGGACAGCGAACACAGTGCGCTCTACCAGTGCCTTGTGGGTGAACGGATACAGGATGTTGCCGAACTGATTTTAACCGCCAGTGGAGGACCTTTTCGTGATGCCCCCGAGGATTTGAGCAGCGTTACCCCACAAATGGCACTGAAACACCCCAATTGGGTGATGGGCGCGAAAGTCACGATAGACTCGAGTACCCTGATGAACAAAGGACTAGAAGTCCTCGAGGCACATTATTTATACGATTTTCCGCTCGAGCAAATTAAAGTCTTGATTCAACCGGGCAGCATTATTCACAGCTTGGTGCGTTTTAAGGACAACCAAATTAAAGCCCAACTTGGCGCACCCGATATGCGTTTACCAATTCAATACTCGATTCTGACTGCCTTAGAAACTTTGGGCATAGAATTTCCGGGCGCAGCACGCCCAAGCACACCACTCGAGCCGTTAAACCTGATTGGTAGTTTAGAACTACGGGCGGTCAACTTCGAGCGTTTTCCGTGTTTAGGCTTGGCTTATGAAGCTGGCAGACTTGGCGGGGTTGCGCCTGTTGCCCTCAATGCTGCCGATGAAATTGCAGTGGAAGCCTTTCTCGAGCATCGCTTGTCTTATTTGGGGATTCCTAAACTAATCGAAAAAGTGCTATCCGAAGCACCAAGTACCGAACTGACTTGGGAGAGCATTGAAGCCACTGACACTTGGGCGCGAACTCGAGCCGTAGAACTTATACTAAGCCTTGGTAGAACGCCGCAACATTGGTAGTAAACACAACACCGCTACCAATCCCAAACCACCCAAAACAGCAATCCCACCTCGAGAACCAAGCGTTGCCATCAGCCAACCCGCAAACAACGACCCCGGCGGCGACATCCCCGCAAACACCAAAGAATAGACCCCCATGACTCGAGCGCGAAGCTCATCGGGTGTCTGTAACTGCACGGTTGAATTTGCCGAAACCGTAAAGAAATTCATGCCACTGCCCGCAAAAAATAAACTCAAACTAGCCAGCCAAATATTTGGCGCAAGCGATAAACAAATCATCGCTAAAGTCAATTGCAACCCACCCCAAACCATAAACCCTTGTTTATTGCCACCCAGAGCCGCTTGTAAAACTGCACCACTCACCGCACCAACCCCAAAACCAGCACTCAATAAACCAAAACCAGCTTCGTTTAAGCCAAGTGCAAACCGAGCAAAAGTCGGAATAATCACCTGAAAATTAATCACCGTTAAAGACAGCAGCATCAGCATTAAAATAGGAACACCAACATTTTTTTCATTTTTAACATACGCCAAACCGATACGAATATCCTCAAACAAATTGGTTGTTTTAGGTTCTGGTTGCGGAATTTGAATTCGCCAAATCGCATACAAGACCCCTAGAAAAGACAAAGCATTGAACAAAAAAATACTTTGTAAACCAAGCGGCGCAACAATCCCAAAAAGCGCCCCGCCAAGCACCCTTGTGGTATTAAACGCCAAAGTATTTAAGGCAATCGCATTTGACATCAGTTCACGAGGCACGAGATTTGGCACTAAACTCTGGCGTGCCACCATATCCACGACATTGGCAAGCCCAGCACAAAACGCCAAACTTGCCACCAGCACAAACGACTCGAGTTTTAAGCTCAATACAGCCGTAAACCCAAGCGCTACACACATCAGCATGATTTGTGAACACAACAAGGCTGTTCGCCTCGAGACCCGATCCAGCACTGCACCCGCAAACAGCGAAAAGACTAAACTTGGAGTCCATTGAATGGCAGTTAAAACCCCAAGTTGCGAAGTTGCCAAAGCTGGCTGATTTGGGTACAAAATTGTTACCACCAACCAAGAAATTGCACTGGCTTGCAACCATGAGCCGATTAAAGAAAACACTTGGGCAAACCAAAAACGGCGATACGCCACCACTTGAAATGCCGCGAAGATATGCACAAGTGTTAGTCTAATCCTTTTGCTCGAGTGCTGCTTTTCGCTGGCGGAGCAGCCAGTTATCGTACCTAAAATTTTCTTTGAAGAGACTTGGCGACTGCATATCAGACTCGAGCGGTAAGCCATCCACTTCGACCCACGCATGCCCCTCGAGTTTACCGTTTACTTTACGCACACCACTGACGAAACTAGCAGCAAATCCAGCTTCAGATAAAAGTTTAAGCAAAACTAGCGCTTTTGGAACACACGGATTTTTTCTTGGTCCGAATAAACGGATGCACCAACTCACAGCTATATCAATATCATCTCGAAGAAGGCTATTTGGTGTATCTACAGAATTTGGTTCTATGTCAAATTTTGAAATTATAGCTTGCAAAGGCAAATTGCGACGCTTCATCCTGATGGCATCCAATAGGTTCAAACTTG